>DATHOB010000273.1:0-5821 GCA_035485355.1 Opitutales bacterium
GAACCCGCAAATGGCTGCCTACCAGCGGCTCAACCCCCGGCTCTTCACGCTGGGGGCGGTGCTTGTCGTCATGCTGACCGTGCTGGCTGCCGGGCTGGCGTGGCGGCAGATTTTCGACTATTCCAAGTACGTCCAGGATGAGAATCTGCAAATGCTGCGCTGTATTCTCCAACCGGGGCCGCGCGGGCGCATCCTCGACCGCAATGGAAAAGTGCTGGTGGACAATGCGCCACGCTATTCCGTCGTTCTGTATGTGGATGAATTGCGCGGTGAGTTTAATACAGAATTCAACCGCCTGCGTCTGCAAAAGCTGGCGCAATTGCACGACGACACGACCGAGGCCAACCACACGGCGAACAGCGCGAAAATATATGCCGAGGCGCGCTTCAACGTCGCACTACGCTACCTTGAGCAGGCGAATGCGTTGCTCGGGACCAACCAAGCGCTAGATCGCGTGGCATTTGACCGTGCGGTGGAGGAGAATCCTCTGCTGCCATTTACGCTCATGGACAACCTTACACCGGAGCAATACGCGAAATTCAACGCGCAAATGCCGGTCAACTCGCACCTGCAAACTCAAGTGGATGCCTTGCGCAATTACCCGAGCGACGGGCCTTCGCTTTTTCACACGCTGGGTTTTGTGAACAGCACCAATAACATCCTGAGCGATGCAAGCGTGAAAATCAGCGGCATTGGGGAACTATGGCAGCAATACCTGCGCAAACAACCGGGAGAAGCACTGCCCGCCCATCTGACTTTTGCCCTACCGGAGTTGGAAGGCGGATTTGGCTTGGAAAAGAGCTACAATAATCAATTGCGAGGAGAAACAGGCGGGGAAATCTGGGTGGTGGACCCCTCGGCGGCGAAGTGCGAACTCCTCGCCCGCGTCACCCCGCAAAAAGGCGCGGACTTGCAAACCAGCATTGACCGCGATTTGCAACTGGCGGCGGAGAAGGCGTTTTACCGACCCATAAGCAACATCACCCTCACTGGCTCGGCCGTGGCCCTCGATGTGCAAACCGGTGAAGTATTGGCGATGGCCATAAGCCCGACTTACGATCTCAACCAGACGGTGCCGAAAATGAGCGAGGACTTTTTCAACGAAGTCGACTCTCGCCCCGGCAACTGGGAAAACCGCGCTACTCAAGGCCTCTACCCGGCGGGCTCGACTTTCAAATTGGTGGACACCATTGCCGCGTTGAAATCCGGATTGTTAGACGGTAACACCATCTTGGACTGCCCAGCTTCCATTACTTTTCCACCCTCCACCCATGCTTTTAAAGAAGATGAATTTCCTGATAGTTGGGGCAACATTGGTCTGGTGGAAGCCATCCAGAAAAGCAGTGACGTGTTCTTTTATCAGGTTGGGGTGAAACTCGGCTGGGAGCCGATGGTGACCGAAGCGCGAACCCTCGGCCTGGGGCAAACCACAGGCCTGGGCTTGAAACAACGCGCAGGCAACGTCCCCGACCCAAGTTGGAAAAAAGCCCACCACACCACCGTTGATTACAATTATGGCAAGTGGACGGATGACGATAACGCCAACCTGGCAGTTGGACAGGGTGACTTGGAAGTGACCCCCTTGCAAATGGCCTGCCTCATTGCGTCCATCGCCCGCGATGAAACCCTCACCCAGCCCACCCTCGTGCATGACCCGAGCCTCGACCCCACCAGCGTGAAGCATGGTGGCGAGCCCTTGGGGCTCACCCCGGAGCAACGCAAATTGCTGCTGGCGGGCATGGAAGCGGTGGTCAACCCCGGTGGCACCGGGGCGCCAGCGAAAATTGACGGTGTGCGCATCGCCGGCAAAACCGGTACGGCCCAGTGGGGGTCGCATAAAAACACGACCATCGCTTGGTTCGTTTGCTTCGCGCCCATTGACCATCCAAAAATCGCCCTGGCCATTGCCATCGAGAGTCCGCAATTCGGATCCGACTATTACGGCGGCCAAATCGCCGGGCCGGTGGCCAAGGACATACTGACGGCCTATTTCAAGGAACACCCGGATTATAAGCAGTAATAGCAAAAGGTGTCGGTGCGGTTTTTACTTCATTATTCCGTTTTCTCAAATCATACTTGGCGACATGGTCGCCGTACATTCCACCATGCTGCCGCTGGGCACGGAAGCCCCCGCGTTTGCCCTACCCGACGCCGTGACGGGCAAAATCGTGCAACTTGCGGACTTTGCCGACAAACCAGCATTGCTGGTCGCCTTCATTTGTAACCATTGCCCATTTGTGGTTCACATTCGCGAGCCACTGGCGGCTTTGATCAAGGAATTCCAACCCCGCGGGTTGGCGGCGGTGGCGGTTTGCAGCAATGACGCCGAAAAATACCCCGAAGATTCCCCCAGCCAGATGGCGGTGGTGGCGCGCAAACTCGGCTTCACGTTTCCCTATTTGCATGATACGAAGCAAACGACTGCGCGCGACTACCATGCGGCGTGCACGCCGGATTTTTATGTCTTCGATGCCAAACGGAGGCTGATTTACCGGGGGCGGTTTGACGAAAGCCGGCCCGGCCGCCCGACCGCTGCCGTTGGCGCGGATTTGCGTGCGGCAATCGCGGCGGCATTGGCTGGGACGACCATTCCCGACGGCGCGCAAAAAGCCAGCGTCGGCTGCAATATCAAATGGCAACGCGGCAGCGAGCCGCCATGGTTTCCGGCGTGACGGTTATTTCTCCGTCATTTCCTCGACACCATCCCAATCCGCGGGCGGCGGGCTGGCTTTCATCTCGTCGCACATTTCCTGCATCAATTGCGAAGGATTATTGGCGACACCAGGATCGCGGCCCGGTTGAAACGGTTCCAGTTTTTCCGCTTCAGCGAATAGCGCCTTGGCTTCGTCCCATTTTTGCGTGAAATACAGGGCCAGAGCGTTTTCAAAAAGTTCGACGCACCGCTGCGTATCCGGCGTGGCTTCATTACGGAAACCGACGATTTCATACACCTCGACCGGGGTGGAGCGGCCCTTGACTTTGATTTTGTTGAGGCGGCGGAAAAGGATGTCGTTACCCTGCTCCTCTGCGTGCTTCTTGGTGTCCTCGGTGCACATGGAATACACGCCAAAGTGCTTGGCACCACTTTCGCAACGGGCGGCGAGGTTCACCGTGTCGCCCATCATGGTGTAATTGAACCGTGTGGCGGAGCCCATATTGCCGACGGTGGCATCCCCGGAGTTGAGGCCGATGCGCATCCGCATGCGATGCACGATGACCGGCCATTTGTCGCCCTCGCTAATCCATTTTTGCCGCAATTCGCCGAGGCGTTGCTGCATCCGGCAGGCGGCAATACAAGCGCGGAGGGCATGCTCTTTGAGCGTTATGGGGGCGCCATACATGGCCACGATGGCGTCGCCAATGTATTTGTCGAGCGAGCCGCGCTCCGCCTGCAGAATGTCGGTCATTGCGGTGAGGTATTCGTTCATCAAGTCCACCAATTTCGCCGGAGTGAGCACCTCCGAAAAGCCAGAGAAGCCCTGCACGTCGCTGAAAAAACATGTGATGACGGAGTTGTGGCCGCCGAGTTGCGGCTCCTCGCCGGAGGATACCATGTCATTGACGACTTCCGGCGCGAGATAGGTCGCAAACATGCCCTTGATGCGTTTCTTTTGTTTTTCCTCATCCACCAGCCGCACCACCGCGCCGACGAACGCCGTGCTGAACGCGGAACTGACCGGCACCACCAGCGGCAAAAACAACCGGAAGTGCGCGAAGATTTCGAATACGCCAAGGATGTAAGCCAACAACACAATCACGGCCGCGGCTTTGGCCAAGCCAGCGTGCTGGCCACTGTATACGGCCAGACCGGCCACCACCACCGTCAACAGAATTTGTAGCAAGGGGCTCACCCAACCCGGTGGCCGATTAATATATTCGCCAGTAAAAAAGGTTTTGAGCAGATTTCCATAAACACCGACGAGAGGCACGGTGTGGTCGTCAAACGGCGTGGGGGCCAGATCGTGCAAAATCGGATCCACGGGGCCGATCAGGATGATGGCGTCCTTAAATTGTTCGAAAAATTTCTTTTCGCGGGCCTGGTTTGCGGGCGGACCGGTTTCCAAATCCGCACCTCGGGCGATAACCTCCTCGAAACTCACCCGGGGGTTAAGCTTATCGTTCATCCATTTGGAAAACCAGTTGATCTCGACGAGCTGTTGCTCGCGCAGCGGAATATCGATGAGGGTCTGACCGCTGTTATCCACAATTTGCAGGTCATCCTTGGTGCGCTTGACGTTTTTTTCGTCCAAACCCAGGTAGGCCAGCGCGAGTTTGATGGCGAGGTGGTAAAAGGTGACGTGCTGAATTTTCGGCAGTTTGAATAAATCCCCAGAATCGGGATTGACCACCATAACCGTGTCATCCGTATCCGCGCGCTCTTCCGGGTTGATTTTGTAAAAATCCATGTAACCACCGACAATATTGTCCGTGTGCTGGGGGCCGGTCGTCTCGGCAAACAAGGGCACCCAGCGCGGGACGGCATCGGCCACGCCATCGCCGTTGTAGGTTGTGGCGACGTCCAGCATACCGGTTTGAATCCGTTCGTCATTAATCAGCGGAAAAGTCGGGCTTTCGGGATAATCGTTCTTGGTGGGGTCGAGGTGTATGGGGCTTTGGTAAATGTAGGGGAATTCGGCATATTTGTGGACTTGGTGCGCAGCAGGAGTTTTATCGGTTGCGGCACTGGTATCCGCCGGTGGGGAGGAATTGCCGGACGGTGCTTGGGAATCCGCCGGAGCGGTGGCTTTGTCGGGGCTGTCACTCGCGGTGGTGGAAGCCGTGTTCGGTTGTTCAATATCGCTGTAATCGGTGGATATGATTGCGGCGGGCCACTTTTCCATGACCTGCCCCATCACCTCGTCGTTCTTGTGCGCCTTATCCTTATCCACCATGTCTGCTTTCATGCCGGCGGGTGAGAGAATGAAGTCCAAACCGACGGCTTTGGCGCCGCCGTATTGAAAAAGGGCATTGATAACGCGCGCATAATACTCGCGGGACCACGGTCGCTCCCCCAGGAATCCCACGGTGAGCGAATCCACATCCACATAGATGATTTTCAACGATGGGTGGCCGGGCTTGGTGTTGTCGGTGGCGGGAATTTCGCCGCGGAATTGATACATGCGCTCTTCCGCCAGATTGTTGAACCGGCCAAACACCTTGAAATGATCCATCACCAACCACGCCAGCGGCACCAACGCCAGCAACAAAACTAGCCGCAGGGAAAATTGACGGGGGGCAGCCATGAGCAATTTATTTATTAACCAATGCCGCGCCGGAGCCAATCTTTAAGAATCAATTGTTTCAGGGTGCGGCCGCGCTATCCGCGGGCTCGCCATCCAGTGGCGGCCAGGGTGGCGGAGGTGAATAACGGGGCGGGAGCATGCGCAACATCGGTGGGCCGTTTTCCGGTTTGATTTCACTCAGGAGCACGGTATTGGCGTAATACTGCGCCTCCGGGTCGCGTGGGGCCAATTCCAGAGCATGGTTGAGGTGCGCGGCGGCATCGGCCCCACGGTTGGCCAATAAGCAGGCCAAGCCACGGACAATCCATGGTTCCGGCGCGCGGGGGCTGTCGGTCGCAGCGCGGGTGGCGTCGGACTCGGCGAGTTGGCTGTAACGGGTGAATTGCGCCGGATCGAGTCGGGCCCACTCGAGCCACAGCCACGCCAAATCCGTCAACGCTGATCCATTAACGACATTACCTGCCAATGCGGCACGCAAATCCACCTCGGCTTGCGTCAACAACTCCGCGTCGGGATGCTGGTCAATCCGCGCCAGCAGGGATTGGGCTTCGTCGAGTTTCATCCGGGCGACGGCAGCG
>DATHOB010000274.1:0-5032 GCA_035485355.1 Opitutales bacterium
AAACAGCGGCTGCTCCGTGATGCCGACCGGTTGCGTTTCAAAAATCGGCGAGGCTTCAAGCGCGGTAATCCCCGGTGCGCGCGCAAGTTCGGTCAGCGCGGCATTAATCGTCGCGGCGCGGTCACCCAGGTTGGCTCCGGCGCCGATGAAGGCCTGGCGGATAGGCAAGGGCATGGGATTAGGGCCGCGTCCGCCGAATTTGCGCCGAGAAACCCGCAAACGCGAAACCCACTGGCGGCTGCGGCTTGATGACTTCGATGTCCACCGCTGTTACTTGGGCAAAGGCATGCAGCAAATCTGCCGCGATATTTTCGGCGAGCGCCTCGGCCAGTTGGCGGCGCGGGCCTTCCATGACCTTGCGCACGACATCGTAGGCGGCCTGATAATCCACCGTGTGCGCCAAGTCGTCGGCCCGCCCGGCTTCGGCCAATGGCAGTTCGAGGCGCACGGTGATTTCGAAAATCTGGCCCCGGGCGGTCTCGGTCGGCAATACGCCGTGGTGCGCAAAAAAACGCAGGCGGTGAAGGGTGAGGGTGTCCATGAAAGGAATGGGAGTGTGAAGTGTGGAGCGTGGAGTGTGAAGCGCGAATTTTGATGGTGATATGGTTTGCTGTCTTGATCAGGTATTCCGTAGCGCGGTGGCTATGCTCTCTCTTACCCACTTGCGTCTAGTGATTGATATAAGAGCGCTTAAGAAAGAATTGAGAGTTTTGCGAATGCCAATCGGGCTAATGGGTGGGAACAAACCGCAGGCAAAAACGCGCTCTTTTCCCATCACTTGATCTCCTCCTCTGAACCAGGACTTCCCTAAAAAAAGCAGTTGCCTATCAGTTTCTTGTCCAGTTTCAGGGCGGGGTGTCGTATACAGGGTAAATCCGTTATCATGCAACCCGACGAATCATTGCTGCGCCAGTATGCCGAATCCGGTGACGAAGCGGCCTTTGCCGAACTGGTGCGCCGCCATACCAACCTGGTTTATTCCGTGGCGCAGCGCGTAATACGCAACAGTGCTTTGGCCGAAGAGGTCACGCAGTCGGTGTTCGCGCGGCTCGCGCGGCAGGCCGCGATACTGGGCGGCAACGCGGCGCTCGCCGCCTGGCTCTACACCAACGCCCGCCACCGCGCCATTGACCTCGTCCGCACCGAAGCACGCCGCCGCGTACGCGAACTGGAGAGTACTACCATGTCAGAACAACCGACCGACACCACGAATCCCTGGGAGGAAATCGCCCCGCTACTTGAAGACGCCATGGGCCGTCTCGGCGAACGCGACCGCACGGCCATCGTGCTGCGCTACTTTGACGGTCAGTCCAACCAGCAGATCGGCGTAGCCCTGGGTTTATCTGAAAACTCCGCCTACCGGCGCGTCGAGCGCGCGCTGGAAAAACTGCGCAGCCACTTCGCGCGGCGCGGCGTGACCACCACTGCTGCCGTTCTTGGCGCGGTGCTTGCCGCGAATTCCGTGCAAGCCGCTCCGGCGAACATCGCCGAGCGAGTCACGCCGGCAGTCTTGGCCGCAGCCTCAGGCGGCGCGGGTGGCGCGTGGTTCATGCTTTTTCTTATGAACCTGAAATTCAAAATCGGTCTCGTCGCCGTCATCGTCCTCGTCGCCGTGCTAGCCATCTTCAATTGGCCCGCCGGCAAATCTGCGGAAGCCGCGCTCATCGCCGCTCCGAAACCCGCCGCAGTTGCTTCGCCGGTGATGCTGTCCGCCCCACCGCCAGCAGTCGCCACCGCGACCACGCCCAGTCCCGCTGCTGGCAGCACGGACGCGTCCACGGGCAACCCGCAGGCGGAGATTGACACCGCCGTGGACGATATTATCAGCCTGCTCCGTTCGTCCGAAATCCTGATTTTCTACGAAAAATATACTTCACCCGGCGACAAGGCAAATTGGACCGCTGGCCCGCCGGATGCGTATGTCCGGGAGGATGCCGCAGTGAAGGCCAATCCCTCAGGCGGAGGGATGACGGAATCAATGATTAGCGGTTTTGAATCAATGAAGGGCCAGACTCCGCAAATGAATGCCGCGGGGGATGAAGCCACCTTTCAATTCACCATGCAGCCCCCGCCTGGGATGGACGCCCCGCCCCGGGTTACCCCCATGGTCATGGTCAAAGTTGATGGTAAGTGGTATCTCAAAATGTGATTCGGTCACGGCCGGTTCGCCCTTGAATCTTTTTCGTCAATCTCATCCTGTACGGCAAACCATCAATTTGATTTTATACGACATGCCTATGACGTTACCCCAACTGATCATTCCGATTTTAATGGTTGTCGCCACCCCGACGGCGGACACCCCGCCCGCCAAATTGGAATTCCCCCTGGCGGGCTTCCGAATAAACGCCATTGAGCCCGCCAAGGAATCGTCCGGCAGTTTTTCAATTTATTTTCCGGTTCCGGGCGATGGTCCGGCGGACGCATCGGTGGGGGTGGACCGGCAACCGACGATGAAAACGCGGCCGTCTTTGCAAAACTTTCAGGACGCAAAAACCATTCGCGCGCACAACGGCGACACTATCTTGATGGAGCACGCGCCTTCCTCCGGGGAGTGGCGGATGGAATACACGAGCACCATGCCTGTGATGGGCAACCAGCCCGTGCCGAAACAACATATCTATCAGCGGGTCTGCTCCGCGAATGGCACTACCTACGTCGTCAGCGCCGAGGCACTCGATACAGAATGGGCCGTGCTTGGGCCCCAATTGAAAGCGGGTGTGGACAGTTTTGAACTCTCAACTGCGCCCGCTCCAGACAAAGTATCCTTTCCCGGCGAGGGCTTCCGCATCAACAAATCCGATCGGGCCGTCCCGAAGGATAAGAAGCAGACGCTGTTGGAGATGCACTATGTGTCCGTCCATGTCGAACCATACGCCAAAACGCTCAAAGACTATCAGGGTGAGCACGAGGCGATCTTGATGAAGGATTCCAAGAATAAAATCCTGGCGGAAAACACACCGACAGAAAACACTCTGGTGATGGAGTATATCGAAGAATTCCCGACGAGCGAAAGTTCTCCCAGTGCACTCCCGACGAGAGGAAGCCCGCCCAATGTCGTCCACCAGTTGATGGTCTGTGAAAAAATGGTGCTCGCACATGGCCAACTCTATATGGCCGCGGGCCTCCACTTCGATTGGGATAAAGCCACATCCTACGCGCAGATGAAAGCCTGCGTAGAAAGCCTGGAGGCTATGCCCATACCCACTCCCATCGAAAGCCTCACCCAAGGCGTCGCCGCCAAACCCAAAGCTACTTCGCCTTGAACGTAGCGCGGTGCTTTCGCCCGCGCTTAGTGAGCCTGGCGTTTTGAAATGTGGCAATGGCGTTGGGGTAGGACGGGGCCTCCGGACCCGCCTAGCTTCAGGCCAATCCACTAGGCGGGTCGAGGACGCCCCGCCCTACCTTTCGTTGCCCATAAATGCGTAGTTTATATTTTCCCTGTCTCACTGGCGGGGCATCCGCCCTCAACCCAAAAGTCATTGCCCCCAGGCGGGCATTCGCGTAAAAGCGGTACTGCGCCATGTATCAGCAGTTTTTCGGATTCCGCGTGATGCCGTTCAACATCACGCCCGATCCCAATTTTCTCTACCTCAGCCCCACCCATCAGGAGGCGCTGGCGCACCTGCGTTACGGGCTGGCGCAAAAAAAGGGCTTCATTGTCCTCACTGGCGAAGTCGGCTGCGGCAAGACGACGCTGTGCCGCGTCTTCCTCAACGAGCTCGACAATGGGCGCACCGACACCGCGTTGATTCTCAACCCGCGCCTGACCGAGCGCGAATTGCTCGCCGCCATTTTGCGCGAGCTGGGCGAAATATCCGCCGGGGCCGGCAGCGCGCCGCTCGCGCTCGACAACGCCGACCTCACCGGCCGCCTCAATGACGCCCTCTTGCGCCGCATCGCGGCGGGGAAGGACATCGTGCTCATCATCGACGAGGCGCAAAATCTCTCCTTCGAGGTGATGGAGCAAATCCGCCTGCTTTCCAATTTGGAGACGGACACGCAGAAGTTGATGCAGATTATTTTGATCGGCCAGCCGGAGTTGAAGGCCCGTCTGGCGGAAAAGCGCCTGCGCCAGTTGCGCCAGCGCATTTTGGTGTTTTACGAACTGCGCCCGCTCAAGCGCGCGCAAATCGACGCATATATCCAACACCGGCTCACCCTCGCCGGGGCGAGTGGTCGTCCGCGCTTTACCAAAGCCGCGCTTCGCGCCATTTCCAACCGCAGCCGCGGCATTCCGCGTTTGGTGAATTCGCTCTGCGATAAAGCACTGCTGGCCGCCTACGCGCGCGACTCGGAGGAAGTGAATTGGTTCGATGTCCGCCGCGCCGTCCACGACCAGGAGCAACTGGATTAGCACCGCCAATGAACGCTCTATTTTTTCCGAAATTTATGTGCAAACCCGGTGATGGAATCTTCAAAAATCGATGTATTTTCACTTATAGGTTTGCCCTTTAAATTGCCCAATCCTTGCGCTAAGCTCCAGCCTCTCGACCACCATGAGCCTTATCAGCGATGCCTTGAAGAAAGCCGAACGCGACCGGCAGGCCGCGCAGGCTCAGGCCCAGGCATCTTCCGCTCCGCCACCCGCGCCGGCTGCAATTCCGGCCTCGGCCACTCCTGCTGCGCCCGTGCCAACGGCCCCGCCACCAGCCGCACCGCCTTTGCGTATCGCGCCTAAAGCCCCGCCCCCCGCGAGAATTTCCACCACCCCTTTTCCCGTTCCCACTCCGGCTCCTGCGGCCAAAGTTTCTCCACCAGTCGAAAAAGTTTCCCTGCCGCAAAAGGAGATCCCGGTGCCCAAACCAGCACCCAAACCTGCGCCTGCAATCGAACCCGCGACGACTCCTAAAACCACTGGCCCCACCAATCGCCGCCCGCTCATGTTTACCGGAATCGGGGTGTTGGTGCTAATATTTGCCGTCGGGGCTTATTATCTTTTCCTCAATGGCAATGCGCCGGAGAGTCCGCCGCTCAAAGTCGCGCAAGTATCGCCCGCAAAAGCAGCCGCACCCGCCGTGGCCAGTGTGCCTCC
>DATHOB010000275.1:0-6659 GCA_035485355.1 Opitutales bacterium
AACTGCGAGCGCAACCACAAACCAAAAATGAAACTGGGAGAGGTCGCGCTTCACACTTGCCAGCCGGTAACAGGTCGTCTATGTAAAAACCTTGCGATTCACCCCCTTTCCCCTTTTTAACCCGCGGGCGTAGTATAGAGGTAATACGTGAGCTTCCCAAGCTTGAATCGAGGGTTCGATTCCCTCCGCCCGCACTCTTATAATAAAGCCCCCCTTTATTTATTACCCCATGAACCTGCTCCCCCGCTCTCTCACCTTGCTGGCCATTTCTTTGACCTGGGTTTTGCCAGCCGCGGCCCAAACTGCCGCTCAACCGGCGGCCACGACAGTTCCTGCCATTCCCCCGCGCGCCGTACCCGCCACCGGCGGGGCCAGCCCGCATGAAACCATCAGCGCCCATATCGGCTCCGGACGCAATGCGCCGTTGGTGACCATTACTTATGGCCGGCCTTACTCGAAAAAGCCGGGCACCACCGAAGTGCGCAAAGTTTGGGGCACGCTGGTGCCGTGGGAGCAAGTCTGGCGGTTGGGGTCGGACGAGGCGACGACACTGATTTCCCAAAATGACATGGTTTTTGGCGACACCACGATTCCCGCGGGCGCGTACACCCTCTTTATGCTGCCGTCGGAGAAAGGCACGTCACAACTCATTATCAACAAGCGCCTGGGCCAATGGGGCATTCCGTATGATGACGCCGACAAGAAAGGCGAATTCGCCCACATTGATTTGAAAAAGGACACGATCGAGAAAAGCGTGGACGAACTGACGCTGGCCGTGGTCAACGATACCGCTTCCGGCGGCGGCATCATCAAGATTCAGTGGGAAACGACGCAGTTTTCGGTGGCCTTCAAGCTAAAACCCTAAGACGGCGCACGCCGTTTTTTAACTTCATGCAACGAGGTTCCCTGAGATTCCGCCTCGCGGCGCTGGTTGCCAGTGGGCTGGCCGCACTCAGTCTCTTTGCCCAAGCGCCAACGCCGGTCCAAACCCAGGACCTGACAGGAGTCGCGATACTGCAGGATTTGCGCAGTTTTCGCGAGCTGGGCAGCGTGTTGTACATCGCCGCGCATCCGGATGATGAAAACAACCAGTTGCTGGCGTATTTCGCGCGGGGGCGATATTACCGCACCGCCTATCTTTCGCTCAACCGGGGCGACGGTGGCCAAAACGAAATCGGCCCGGAATTTGGCGAAGAACTCGGCGTGATTCGCACCCAGGAATCGCTCGCCGCCAGGAGGGTGGATGGGGCGCGGCAGTTTTTCTCGCGGGCATTTGATTTCGGATTTTCCAAAAGTTTTGCGGAAACACTGCGCATTTGGGACCACCAGCAAGTCTTGGCCGACACCGTGCGCGTCATCCGCGAATTTCGGCCCGATGTACTCATCACCCGGTTCTCTCCGATTCCCGGCATCACGCATGGGCACCACACTGCATCGACGATGATCGCGCAGGAAGCCTTCAAAATTTCTGACGACCCCAAGGCGTTTCCCGAGCAAATTGCCGAGGGCTTGCTTCCGTGGCAGCCCAAGCGAATTCTCTTTAATGTGGGTGGGGGCGGTGGACAAGGCGTGGCGGATGGATATTCTCCCGCGGTTTTGCGAATGAATATCGGCGGGAGCGACCCGGTATCGGGTGAATCTTTTGCGTCCATTGCGGCGCGGGCGCGGGCCAATCATAAAACGCAGGGCTTTGGCAATCTGGCCGGAGGCGTGGGGGCCGGGGCGCGGACGGAAACTTTCCAACTTCTGGATGGCGAACCGGCGACAACCGATGTGCTCGACGGGGTGGACACTACCTGGAGCCGCTACACTGACGGAGCAGATATCAGCAAGCTGACCGACGACGCCATTGCCCAATTTAAAACCGAAGATCCCTCCGCGAGTGTGACTGCTCTATTGGCAATTCGCGCGAAACTGGCCGCGCTCGCCAAAGACCCGGTGGTGGATGAAAAGCGCGCGCAACTCGACCGCATTTTGCAAAATTGTCTGGGCCTCACCGTCGAAACCACAATTCCCAACGCTGAAGTTGTGCCGGGCGAAACCCTGGTGATGAAACATAGTGTTAAGCTGCATGCGAGTTTCCCGGTCGACTGGGTGGCGGTGCGCTACCCGCGCAGCACCATTGCGCCGGTGGCGAACTCCTTTATCTCGAAATCGCTACCGGTCGACAAAGAGCTCGCGATCACGGGCTCGGCTAAATTGCCAGCGGACACGTTGTTGAGTGAGCCCTATTGGCTGCGCGCAGACCACACCCCGGGCATGGCCCGCGTGGATGATGATTCGCTCATTGGACGGCCGGAAAGCCCGCCAGTTTATTCGTTGGAGTATGTCTTTAACGTTGGCAATCAGACATTGGTAATCCCCGATGTGCCGGTGCAAGTGACGAACGACCCGGCCAAAGGCGAAACGCGCCGCAAGCTCGACGCCATTTCCCCGGTGGCGATGAGTTTTGCCAACGATGTGCAGCTCTTTGCCCCCGGCGCGAGCAAACCGGTCGAAGTCGAGGTCACCGCGTACCGCTCCGTCACGAATGGCTCGCTCCATTTGGACGCGCCAGCGGGATGGACCATCACGCCCGCAGCGCAAACTTTCAAAGCAACAGTAGGGGACAAAGTGAAACTCACCTTCACCATCACCGCCCCGGCACAACTCACCAGCGCGAATGTCACCGCGCAAGCCAACGTTAACGGCGTAACCTACTCTAACGAACGCATCGTCATCCAATACGATCACATTCCGGTGCAGATGCTACAGCCACAGGCGCGCTTCAAAGCCGTGAGCCTCGACTTGGCGATTCGCGGGAAAAAAGTCGGCTACCTTCCCGGCGCGGGCGACAGCATCGCCGCCGCGCTCGAACAAATGGGCTACACCGTCACCCAACTCACCGGCGCGGATTTGACGCCGGAGAAATTGCGCGGTCTGGACGCGGTTGTCCTCGGCGTGCGCGCGTTCAATGTGCGCACGGACCTCGCGGATAATGTTGCGGGACTCTTCGCCTATGTGGAGCAGGGCGGCACGGTCGTCGCGCAATATAACCGGCCCGATCGGCTGAGTACCAACCAACTGGGGCCGTATAATCTCTCCATTGCCGGGCAGGCACCGCCCTTGCGCGTGACGGACGAGAATGCGCCCGTGCAATTCCTCGCGCCCGACCATCCGGTGATGACGACGCCGAATAAAATCACGCTGGCCGATTTCGATGGCTGGGTGCAGGAGCGCGGCGCGTACTTCGCCAGCTCATGGGATGAGCACTACATCCCGCTGTTCGCGATGAGCGACCCGGGCGAGACACAGCCCAGCAGCAGCGTGCTGGTGGCCAAATACGGGCAGGGTTATTACGTTTACACGTCGCTCGGATTTTTCCGGCAATTGCCCGCAGGCGTGCCCGGCGCATACCGGTTGTTTGCGAATCTTGTTTCCCTTGGAAAATGAAGCCTGCCGCTCCTACCAACCCAACTCCCGCCGCCGATGAAGGAACCGGCTTGCCGGGATTGCGCACGTGGAATGCGGTTTATTGGTTAGTCGTCGCGGAGTTTGTGGTCACTGTTGGGTTGCTCGTGGCGCTGATGAGGATGTTTTCATGAACGCGCTCGACTATATCGTGCTGCTGGGCGCGCTCTTGGGTATTTCCGCCTTTGGCATGTGGCGCACGCGCGGGCGGCGCGATTTAAAAACTTATCTTCACGGCGCAAACCGCACTCCCTGGTTGCTGATTGGCTTGTCCGTCATGGCCACGCAAGCAAGTGCCATCACCTTTTTGTCCGCCACCGGGCAGGGCTACCAGGACGGACTAAGCTTTGTGCAGAATTATTTTGGAATGCCATTGGCGCTGATCATCGTGGCCGCGGTGTTCCTGCCTATTTTTCGTCGACTCAATGTTTACACCGCCTATGAATATCTTAGCCGGCGTTTCGACACCAAGACGCGCCTTTTGGCGGCCATTTTATTTCTCATCCAGCGTGGAATTGGCGCGGGTATAACCATCTATGCACCGGCCATTGTGCTTTCGACGGTTTTTGGCTGGAGATTGGACCTAACTATCATTCTTAGCGGATCAATCGCCACCGCTTATACAGTAAGTGGCGGCACTGAGGCCGTCAGTCTGACGCAAAAATATCAAATGGGGATTATTTTTCTGGGGATGATCATCGCCTTTGGTATCCTGCTGACCAAGCTTTCGGCCACGCTGACGATTTCCGAATCCTTCACTGTGGCCGGCATGGCGCACAAACTCAACGCGGTTAGTTTCTCGCCGGATTTGCATGTGCGCTACACAATCTGGTCGGGAATTTTTGGCGGTCTATTTTTACAATTGGCTTATTTCGGAACAGATCAATCCCAGGTGCAGCGCTATCTTTCCGGCTCCTCCATGCGGGAAAGCCGCCTTGGCCTCATGTTCAACGCCGTGTGCAAAATCCCGATGCAGTTTTTCATTTTGCTGCTGGGGGTGATGATATTCGTATTTTATCAAGTGGAGACGCCACCGGTGTATTTCAACCAGTCCGCCTGGAATGCCGCCGCCCATGGCGCGACGGCAGAAAAATTTCACGAGATTGAAACTAAATTTGCCGCCGCCAGCGCCCAGCAGCAGGCCACGCTGTCCGCCTGGGTAAAGGCCCATCGGGTGGGATCGCCAGAAAATGAGGCGGCGGCGCGCGTTAACCTCGAATCCGCCACCCAGCTTGTCCAAACGGCCAGGAATGACGCGACCGACGCCATGAAACAGGCCAATACCCGCAGCAAAGAATCCGATTACGTATTCATCACTTTCATTCTCGATTATTTGCCGCATGGCCTGATCGGATTGCTCGTGGCTGCGCTCTTTGCCGCCGCGCTCAATTCGAAGGCCGCCGAGCTGAATGCGTTGGGGGCGACGACTACAGTGGATATTTACCGATTTCTCATCCAGCGGGACGCAAGTGATGCCCACTGTGTCTTAGCCACGAAAATATTCACCGCGGCCTGGGGGTTCGCCGCCATAGGCTTTGCCTTGTTGATGAACTTGACTGAAAATTTGATTGAAGCCGGCAACGTGCTCGGCTCGGTGTTTTACGGCGGAATTCTTGGCGTATTTCTCGTGGCGTTTTTTTTCAAGTCGATTGGAGGCACGGCAGTTTTTTGGGGCGCGCTGTGCGCGTACGCCATTGTTGTCTGGCTGTACTTGCACCCCGACATAATCAGCTATTTATGGCTAAACCTGATCGGGCCAGTTGCTTGCATTATTTTTAGTTTTATCTTTCAGTTCGTGCTCAATCGATTGGGCAACCCCCCCACCGCGTCCGCCGCCCCATGACAACGCCCCGCATCTGCTTCGGCCAGCAACCCTGCGGATTTTTTCCGAAACGGTTTCTGGCGGCGAAAATCTTCACCGCCCGACGACTGCAAAAGGAAATCGGCGGCGAGATCGTCTTCTTCTACCACGACAGCGACCACGACCCGCGCGAGACGGCGACCATCCTGCACTTCATCCGCACCGGCGAGGCCGCGCGGCTCAATTTTTCCTTCGCCAATAAAATCCAGCGCAAATGGACGCCGCTGTACCTTAAAAAAGTTTTGCCGGAATGGCAAACGGGTATGACGCGGCAATTGCCAGCATATGTGAACAAACGCTGGGCGGAGGTTTTTAAAAACATCGCGGCCACCAACGTCGCCGATTTCTGCCTGGAAATGTATCGCGCGATGGGCTTGCTGGAAAATATCCGCGTTGTGCGCTCGAGCGACCCGGCGGTGCGCCGCGCGGCGTGCGATGTGCCGGATTATTTTGTGGACGTGCCCCATGCGGGGGAAATCGTGCGCGCGCGGTGGGTGAATGGCACACTGCAATTGCACGAGGGCGGGGATTGCCATCGGACATTGCCCCCGGCAAACTTCGGCAAGGAGCAAATCAGCCCCGCGCGCGACACGCGCTTGCGCTGGATGCAATCCGCCATTCACTGCACCCATTATATCGCCGGCCTTGGCGAACAACAATACCTGCGCCGCGAGGACGCACCCGAAATTAACTATATCATCCGCGATGAAATCGAAAACTCCGATGAAGCCTACACCGAGAAATAAACCGTGTTTCCTGCTCGCCTTTGGCGCGCACCCGGACGACATCGAGTTCGGTTGCGGCGGCGTGGTCGCGCGCGAAACCCGCGCGGGCCGCGCGGCGCATTTCATCGTCTGCTCGCGCGGGGAAGCGGGCACGAACGGCACGCCGCAGCAACGCGTCGCCGAAGCGGAAAAGGCCGCGAAAATCCTGGGCGCGACGCTGGAATTTCTGGAACTCGATGGTGACGCGCATTTGGAAATTCGCGCGGCTCATGCCATAAAATTGGCGCGCATTATCCGCCGCCTGCGGCCCACGATGGTGCTCGCGCCGACTGTCGAACTCAACCAGCACCCCGACCATTGGCGGCTCGGCCAGCTCGTGCGCGACGCCACGCGGCTCGCCCGCTATGGCGGGGTAGCGGATTTGAAAAAACTCGCGCCGCATAAAATTGGCCAATTGTTTTTCTACGCCGTCGCCCCCGAGGCCGAGCCCGCTGTTGCGCTGCCGGTGCTGATGGACATTTCCACCCCGGAAATAGTGGTCGCCTGGATCGCCGCCATGGAAGCCCACGCTTCGCAAATGAAAACGCGCAACTATGCCGAGTTCCAACTCGCCCGCGCAAAAG
>DATHOB010000276.1:0-10730 GCA_035485355.1 Opitutales bacterium
GAGCAGCGGGCGGGTGCCAAGGGGCACACTTTGCGTAGGCGGCAATGGTTCAACTGGCATGGTCGCTGCGGCAGCAGCAGCCGTGGCCGAAGCCGCAGCAGGCGCAGGGATGGGGCTGGCAGAAGTATCAGCGGGCGGTGGGGCGACTGGTTTAATTGTCACCACATTGGCCGGAATCTCTTGCGCGGAGAGAGAAATCCAAGTTGTGGTGAACAAGCCGCAAATAAAAATAATCCGGGCCATGCCAGATCTAGGCACGCCGGTGCTGAATAAACCGCAGGTAAATAATGGCGGCGTGCGCATGACTACCTGCGGAAAAACACCCGGGGTTATTTGCCGCCGAGAACCAATGCGCCATCCTGCACTTTGGCGCCGGGGTATTTCGTCCAAGCGGCGGCGTAATCTTTGGCGGCATCGCTGGCGGCAAATTTCGACGCGATGTCGTTAAACAGGGATTGCGCAAAACCCGGAGCAACGGGAACGCGCGCACTGCCAATGTAGCTGGAATAGGGCTTGAACTGCGGGCCGTTGGCGCTGGTGACAAACACGCCGCGCGCCTGGTAAATCGTATTCACTTCCATGCCCAAAATATCGATTTTAAGTGGCAGGGCAACCTGGAGGCTGAAGGGGATGTCCGCCGGAGCCGACGGGTCGTGGAAAATATGAAAATTGGGTGTGCCGGGCGTCATGCCAAAGTTGCTGATTTCCGCCTCGGCAACCTTGGCTTCTTCTTTCACCTTGGCGATGTCGTTGGTGTTGGTGCCTTGGGGCGCAGCAGGCTTAGGCGCGGGTTTGGCAGGAGCAGGGGCCGCTTTGAAGTTTTCCGCCGCCCAGCCATTCAATTCCGAGTCCGTGATGGTGACTCCGGCGGAGGGTACACCAAGCATTTCCGAGGCTTTCGCACGATAATCACCTCCGGGTTGGCCGGCCCAGTAAAACAATCCCGCGGGCGGGTCGGGAGTTTTGCCCGTTTTCGCGTCCGGCTTCGGATTGTATTCAATGGGCGAAGTGGCCACCAATACGCAGAAGCCGAGCAGTGCGCCCAGTGCCGCATTAAAGAGGCCGCAGAACACTGCGCCAAACATGGTGGCTTTCTTCCGGGCTTTCTTTTCGCCGGTGGGATCGAAGTTGGTGTTGCCGCCCATGGTGGTTTAGGATTTGGAGGTTTTCGCCGGGGTGGATTTGGCGGGTTCGGATTTCGGTTGGGAGTCGGTGGTTTTAGATTCAGCTGGCTTGGTTTCGGTGGATTTGGACTCCACAGGTTTTTTCTTTGCGGCGTTCTGGGCGGTGTTGTCGGGACGCTTGTAATCGGTTTCGTAAAAGCCGCTGCCTTTGAAGATGAGTCCGGCGCCGCCGCTGATGAGCCGCTTGAGGCCTTGCTTGTGGCAGGCGGGGCAGCGCTTCAACGGATTAGCCGTGATGGGTTGGAAGATTTCGAGGTGTTTGCCGCAAAATTTGCAGGCATATTCGTACGTCGGCATGGTTCGCGAAAGGGTGGGAAAAATTTGCCGAAAGGCCGCCGCGGACGCCGCGGGGTGGGCTGGTATGGTGGTTGCACCAAGAGCAACACCAGTAATACGCCTCCGCCGCGGCAAATCCAAGGATAAAAAATGGTCAACCGGAGAAGCCGCATCACCTTTTTTGACAGCAAGAAAAGGATCTGCGCATGAAAATCCTTTTGCCAATGAGGCGGAAACGAAGCATAGAAGTTATGCTCAAGATGACCGCCACCGCCCCCACCCTCCGCGATTTCCCCACGGAATTGAAACGCCAGCGCGCCCGCGTCGAAGCCGCCATCGAAAAATGGCTGTCGCCCGCCAAGACGCGTCCTGCTGTATTACACGAGGCGATGCGCTACTCGATGCTCGCCGGAGGTAAGCGCCTGCGCCCGCTGCTGGTGCTGGCCGGTAGCCAACTTTACCCTTCGAAGCTGGATCCTTTTCCGGCGGCTGTCGCAGTTGAATGCCTGCACACCTACAGTCTCATCCACGACGATTTACCGTGCATGGACGACTCGGACCTGCGCCGCGGCCTACCCACTTGCCACAAAAAATTCGGCGAGGCCACCGCGTTGCTCGCAGGTGATGCCCTGCTCACCTATGCACTTTGGCTGTTGGCGGAAGCGTATAAAAAGCACCCGCCGGTCGCGGCGGAATTAGTGCGCCTGCTCGGCGATGCCTCCGGCTCGACCAAGCTCATCGGTGGCCAGATGGAGGATTTACTCGGTGAAAAAGGCCCGCCTAGCGCCGAGCGGCTCGACTACATCCACCACAATAAAACGGCGGCGCTCATCATCGCCAGCTTGCTCATGGGCCTGCGCTTGTCGGACGCAAAACCGGCAAAATTCAAAATCATGTTTGAAGTGGGCCAGAATCTGGGCCTCGCCTTCCAGGCAATTGACGATATCCTTGACGCGACGGCTTCCGCTGAGGTTTTGGGCAAAACACCAGGGTTGGACGAGCGCCATGGCAAGCTCACCTACGCCAGCCTGTATGGCTTGGATAAGGCTCGTAAAAAAGCCAAGGCGCTGACCACCGCCGCCGTGCGGGGCGCGGAAAAATTGGGCGGCGACAATTGGTTCCTCCTTTCCCTCATCCGGGAACTCGAACACCGGGTGAATTGAATTTTCCCACCCATGAAAACCGCCCCGCATTATTGCTTCATCGTCGCGGCAATTTTCTGCCCGACAAAATTGAGGTTAGAGTAATACCGATTTAGTCCTTATCCCACGGCAAGCGCACTTTGACGTGGGGTTGTTTCCAGACTGAAACTGGCTCGAAAATTTGGCCGGGGTGCAGGATGCCACGGGGGTCGAGGGCTTTTTTCACCGCCTGCATCGCACCGATTTCCGCCGGAGAATGTTGGAGTCGCAAAAAAGGCGACTTAGCCAAGCCAATGCCGTGCTCGCCAGTAATAGCGCCTCCGAGGGCGATGACTTTTTTCATCAACGCGGCCACGCCTTTTTCCGCCCGGCGGCATTCGCGCGGGTCGGCCCGGTGATACATCAGATGGACGTGGAAATTGCCGTCCATGGCGTGCCCGTAAGTCGGCGTGGCGAGGCCAGTGGCACGGGCCAGGTCTCGACTGTATTTCAAGAGCGCGACATAGGCGCGCGGCGGCACGACAACATCCTCGTTTAGCTTGGCGTCGCCCATCTGAAACATCGCCTGAGAACAAGTTCGGCGGACTTGCCAGAGTTTTTCCGCCTCGGCGGGGTCGCCAGTGTCGCGCAAAGCATGCGCGCCGGATTGGCGGAGCAGCCGCGCCAAGGATTTTTTCTGCGCCGCGACTTCGGAAACGGAGCCGTCCACTTCGAGCAGCAAGAGCGATGCGCCGGGAAATTTCGGGAAAACAGCGCGACCCCATTTGCGCTCGGTACAAAGAACGGTAGGGCGGTCTAGAAATTCGCAAATCGAAGGAACCAGCCGCGCCCGCATGATGACCAACACGGCGCGCAAGGCGGCATCCTCATTGGGAAACGCCGCGAGCAATGTGTGCCGGGCTGCCGGGCGCGGCACGAGCCGGAGGGTTGCACCGGTGATGACGCCGAGCGTGCCGCCACCGCCAATCCACAAATCGCGCAGATTGTAGCCCGAGGCAAATTTGCGCAGTGGCGCGCCCCAACGCACTTTTTCACCCGTGGGCAAAAAACCTTCGATCGCCATCACGTAATCCCGCGTGACGCCGTATTTCGCGCCCCGCAACCCACCCGCATTGAGCGCGAGGTTACCGCCGATGGTGCAATAATGCAGTGACGACGGATCGGGCGGGTAAAAGAGTCCGTGCTTCGCCGCGGCGGCGTCAATATGGGCGGTGACCGCGCCCGCGCCGACGTGCGCAATGCCCGCGAGCGGATTGATGGCGATTTTGTTCCAGCGTGACAAATCAAGCACCCAGCCACCGCGCACTGGGCAGGCAGAACCGGTGGTCGAGCTGCCCGCGCCCCGGGGCGTCACTGGCACGCGGTGTTGATTCGCCAAGCGTAGGACCGTGGCGATGGCCGCGTCGTTTTTCGGAAAAATCACCGCTGCGGGCAAAAAGGATATCCGCAGGTTGTCGAGCGACGCCGTGCGCCGTGAGGGTTCGTCCGTGCGTACTTGTGAAGCACCAAGGGATTTCGCCAAAATTCGGGTCGCAGATACAAATTGAGGCTTCGCAAAATTCATCGATAAACAAATACCTGTAGATAAACGACATTCAAGACAACCAAAAGCGCCGCAATGGCGCAACGTTTAAGCAGAACACCAAATGTGTCTGAACAAGTTGCGAAAACAAAGGAAAAAACAATCAACAAGGAAGAGAAAATTCCGTAGGTGGCTGAAAAACAGGTGAACCAGACAACCGCAAGCGGCCCCCAAAGCAAAGTTTTGGCAAAAAATTGCCATTCAAGCACCGGAGTTCCCAGAATAAATTTTGACGGATGAGGATCGCTAACAATCAAATATGACACCCAAGCACATAACAACATCGCCACACCCATGACCAACCAACATACGGCCATGGAAAAAAAGAGATTCACTCCCACACTGCCGACCATCCGATAAGGCGAAGCTGCCCATTCCGGATTCTCGCCAACCGACGCCGGTTCGGCCAAAGGCTTCAGCGCAGCGTCACCGGAGAGCGCGCTGGATAACGTCCTGGGTTCCCCAGGTGGCTGAATCGAATCAGTCATGGCGATGGTTTACGACCTTATCACCTAGATTAGGACTTTTGCACCTTAGAAATTTTGCCCGGCCACCGTTTCAGCCAGGGAGGCAAATTCGCCCTTCAAAAGAGGATACAACGCGCGGAAATGCGAGTAATAATCGCGGTAAACGGCGGCGGTCTTGCGATTAGGCGCAACACGGCTGGTTTCCTTGACGGAAGCGGAACAGGCGACTTCGACGGTGGGCCAAATGCCGGAGCCGACGCCAGCCAGCAGCGCCGCACCGTAGGCCGAGCCTTCCGTCGCGTTGACGGTGGTGATGCGGGCGTCAAAATTATCCGCGAGCATTTGCCGCCAAAACGCACTGCGCCCGCCGCCGCCGGAGGCAACCACTTCTTTCGGTTTGATGCCCAAGGCGCGCATAAGCTCAAGCGCGTCGCGCAACCCATAGGTGACGCCCTCGAGCACGGCCCGGGCCAGCGCCGCCTTGTTGTGGCGCAAAGTGAGGCCGAAAAACACACCCCGCGCATTTGCATCGGGATGCGGCGTGCGTTCGCCCGTAAGATAGGGCAGAAAAATCAATCCCTCGCACCCGGCGGGGACTTTGGCGGCGGCGGCGGTGAGCGCATCGTAGGCGTTCGGGCCGCCGGATTTCTCGCGTGCGGTTTCCTCGCCACCGAAATTATTCTTGAACCATTGGAACGAACCGGCACTGGAAAGCTGCACCCCCATCAGGTGCCACTTACCCGGCACGGCGTGGCAAAAGGCATGCAGACGGCCTTGCGGATCTGGCGAGTATTTATCGGCATGGGCGAAGACGACGCCCGAGGTGCCCAGCGTGCAGGACACGACACCCGGCTTCACAATCCCGCAGCCGACCGCGCCCGCGGCCTGGTCGCCCGCGCCCGCGATGATGGGCGTGCCCGCGAGCAACCCGGTGGCCCGCGCCGCCGCAGCGGAAACTTTTGTGGAGGCGACGGGCGACTCGGTGACCTCCGCCAGCCACGCACGCGGCACGTTGCACGCGCGGAGCATCTCATCCGACCAGCGGCGCTTCGCGACATCAAGCAACGACATGCCGGAGGCGTCCGACACATCGGTGAAAAATTCACCGGAAAGTTTGTAGCGCAAATAATCCTTGGGTAGGAGGACTTTGGCGACCCGGCGAAAAACCTGCGGCTCGTGCTCGGCGACCCAGGCGATTTTCGGCGCGGTGAAGCCGGGCAGCACGGGGTTGCCGGTGAGACGCAGCAGCCGAGCACGACCGATTTTTTCAGTCAGCGCGGCGCATTGCGGCGCCGTGCGCTGGTCGTTCCACATGATGCACGGGCGCAAGACTTCGCCCTGCTTATCGAGCAGCACCAGACCGTGCATCTGCCCCGTCAGCCCCACACCTGCGATTTCACCGGGCTTCACGCCCGACTTGGCAAATAATTCACGCAGCGCGGAGACGACCGCGGCCCACCAATCCGCCGGGTCGGACTCGGCCCAGAGCGGCTTGGGCGTGCGAAAGGAGTATGAGGGAGCCGTGGTGAAAGCCACGCGCCCACGCCGGTCGATCAGTACGGTTTTGGCCGAGGAAGTGCCGACATCGAGGCCGATGAGGTAGGACATAAAGAGGGGCTGGCGCCGCCTTCCTAAATAAACTCGTTGAAGATATTTTCGAGCAATTCCTGGCGGCCCGAGGCGAGCAGGGGATCCTTGATTTTCAGGGCGTAATCGTTCAACTCCGTCAAAGAAATTTTTCCTTTTTCGATTTTTGCGCCGATGCCGCGGTCCCAGTTCGCGTAGCGCTCGCGCACAAAATTGGCCAACCGGCCATCTGCGCGGATGGCGGCGGCGGCCTTGAGGCCACGCGCAAAGGCATCCATGCCGCCGATATGGGCGAGGAACAAATCCGCGGGCTCATGAGATTCCCGGCGGCGCTTGGCGTCGAAATTAAGGCCGCCGGTGGTGAAGCCACCCATGCCGAGAACCACAAGCATGATTTCGGCGGTAAGATAAATATCGGTCGGAAATTGATCCGTGTCCCAGCCGATTAATTCATCGCCACGGTTGGCGTCAATGGAACCAAGCGCGCCCGCGCCGGCGGCGACGGTCAGCTCATGCTGCATCGTGTGCAGTGCGAGCGTGGCGTGGTTCGTCTCAATGTTGAGTTTGAAGTGCGGCAGCAAATCGTACTCGCGCAGGAAATTCAGGCAGGCGGCGGCGTCGGAATCGTATTGGTGGGTCGAAGGCTCGCGCGGCTTGGGTTCGATGTAGAACTGGCCTTTGAACCCGATGCTTTTTTTGTAATCCACTGCGAGATGCAGCAAGCGCGCCAGGTGATCGAGTTCGCGCTTCATGTTCGTATTGAGCAGCGTGGCGTAACCCTCGCGCCCGCCCCAGAAAACATAGCCGAGGCCACCGAGTTCGTGCGTGGCGTCGAGCGCGGCCTTGATCTGCGCGGCGGCGAAGGCGAATACTTCGGCATTGGGCGAGGTGCCCGCGCCCTGCGCGTAACGCGGGTGGGCAAAGAGGCAAGCCGTGCCCCACAACAATTTCTTTTTCGTGCGCTTTTGCTCCGACTTCAACTTCGCGACAATATCCGCGAGGTAGCGGTGCGATTCCCCGAGGGTCGCGCCTTCGGGGGCGACATCGCGGTCATGGAAACAGTAGTAATCAATGCCGATTTTTTCCAGGAACTCGAAAAAAACCTCAACGCGCCGACGGGCATTGGAGAGGGAATTTGAGCCGTCGTCCCACGGCATTTGCGCGGTGGGGCCGCCGAACGGATCGGCGAGGCCGTTGCGCATGCAGTGCCAATACGCCGCGGCAAAGCGCAAGTGGCCGCGCATGGACTTGCCCTCGACCTTTTGCGCCGCGTGGTAATGCTTGAAGGCGAACGGGTTTTTCGACTTCGGGCCTTCGTAGCGGATGGCGGGGATTTGCGGAAACGCGGACATGATAAAAAGGCCGCGATTATTGGGGCGGCAGCGTGAGGCCGAAATAATTTTTGGCGTTGCGGAAGCAGACATCGCGCACGAGGTTGGAAAGCAATTCCATATCCTCCGGAACCGCGCCGGATTCGACATCTTCGCCCAGCATGCCGCACAACAAACGGCGGAAATATTCGTGGCGCGGATACGAAAGGAAGGAGCGCGAATCAGTGAGCATGCCGACGAAGCGCGAGAGCAGACCGTTGTTCGACAACGCGTTAATTTGCCAGCGCATTCCCTCCAGTTGGTCGAGAAACCACCAGCCGGAGCCAAACTGCAACTTGCCGGGAATGCCGCCACCCTGGAAATTGCAGACCATCGAGGCGAAAACGTAATTATCCGCGGGATTGACGTTATAGAGAATGGTCTTCGGCAAGCGCTCCTCCTTGGCCAGCGCGCCCAAATAAGTCGAAAGCGCGCGGGCGTGGGAGAAATCGCCAATGGAATCGCTGCCAGTGTCGGGCCCGAGCTTGTCCATCAGGTAGAGATTGTTGTTACGGATGGCGCCGAGGTGGAGTTGCTTGGTCCAACCGCGTTGGTGGTCGAGCCGGCCCAAAAAGAGCATGACGCAATAGCCAAATGCCTGCAGATGCTCATACGAAGCGGGGCGGCCGGCGCGGGCGGCTTCGTAAATCATCGCGGCCTGGATTTCCGAACACGGGCCGGTGTACATGGATTCAAGACCGTGGTCCGAAAGACGGCAGCCGAAACTGTGGAAAAACGCGTGGCGTTGGTCGAGCGCGGCGAGGAAGCCGTCAAACTTAGTGCAATCCATTCCGCTGGCTTGCTCCAGCTTGGCAATCCAGGCGTTGAAGGCGGACGGATTATCCACGGCAAATGCCTTGTCGGGCCGGTAGGCAGGGAACACGCGCGTGGCAATATTCTGATCCACCAGCGAGCGGTGGTATTCGAGCGAGTCCACCGGGTCATCGGTCGTGCAAACGGCGGCGACCTTAAATTTTTTCAAAATACCTTGAGTGGACAATTCGGGCGACGGCAGCTTTTCGTTGGCCTCATCCCAAATGCGCCGGGCCGTGTTTTCGTTGAGTATCGTATCAATGCCGAAATAACGGCGCAGCTCAAGATGCGTCCAGTGATAGAGCGGGTTGCGCAAGGTGTGCGGAACGGTTTTGGCCCAACAGAGGAATTTTTCCCAAGGGTCAACCGGGCCGGTGATTTGCTCTTCCGGCACCCCGTTCGCGCGCATGGCGCGCCATTTGTAGTGGTCGCCCTCCAGCCAAGCCTCGAACAGATTGGCAAACTTGCGGTTTTGCGCGATGTCTTTCGGCGGCAAGTGGCAATGGTAGTCGAGAATCGGCTCGGGCTGCGCATACTTGTGGTATAGCGTGCGCGACAGCTCGGTGGGGAGCAGGAAATCGTCGGGTAGAAAACTCATGATAGGGTAAGTTGAAATTCGGGGGTTGCGCTAAATGGCCATACAATTAAAACCGCCATCCACCAGCAATTCGATGCCGGTGATGAAACGGCCAGCATCGGAGGCGAGCAGGAGCGTCGCGCCGACGAGTTCGGAGGCTTCACCGAAGCGTTTCATCGGCGTGTGGCCCATGATTTGGGCGACCCGCTCGGGGGTGAGCACCTTGCGGTTTTGCTCGGCGGGGAAAAAGCCCGGCACGAGGGTGTTGACGCGCACGTTCTTCGCCGCCCATTCGCGCGCGAGGTTGCCGGAAAGATTGTGCACTGCGGCTTTCGTCGCGGAATAAGTGAACACGCGCGAAAGCGGTTTCATCGCCGCCATCGAGCCGATGTTGATGACACTGCCCGCGCGGCCACTTTCCAAAAAATACCGCCCGAACACCTGGCACGCGAGGAAGACGGCCTTGATGTTCGTATTCACGATGCGGTCATATTCCTCCTCGGTAATTTCCAGGAAGGGCGTCGGGGAATTGACTCCGGCGCCGTTGATGAGAATGTCCACCCCACCAGCCTTGGCCACGACGCGGTCGAGCAAATCCGTCAACGCCGTCTTGGATTGCACGTCGCAGGATTCGAACCATGCGCGGGTATGATGCGCGTGGTGGATTTTGGCGAGACGCGCGTTGGCCTTGTCGGGATTGCGCCCGACGAGCACGACGGACGCGCCCGCGCCCGCGAGGCCCTCGGCCATGGCGCCGCAAAGCTCGCCCGTGCCGCCAATGACGACGGCGGTTTTACCTTGCAAAGAATAAAGAGAATCGAGGTAGGACATGGGTTTTTATTTTAACGCTAAGACGCAAAGAGCGAAGATTTATCCATGAATAAACACGAATAAAATCATAAAAATTCTCATTCGTGTAATTCGTGGATTAAAAAAACTACCGCACGACGCGCGCGCCGCCGCCGCCGATGACTTTCTCCACCTCGTCGAGCGAAGCCATCGAGGTGTCGCCGGGGGTGGTCATGGCGAGTGCGCCGTGGGCCGCACCGTATTGCACCGCCTTGGCGGCGTCGTTATGCTTGAGAAATCCGTAAACGAGGCCCGAGGCAAAACT
The DNA here is from genome assembly GCA_035485355.1 of Opitutales bacterium. Taxonomy (GTDB): domain Bacteria; phylum Verrucomicrobiota; class Verrucomicrobiia; order Opitutales; family JABDGR01; genus JABDGR01. The sequence goes on from DATHOB010000276.1 coordinate 10,113, forward strand.
GTCGCCCCCGCCGACGCGATCCATGATTTCGAGGTCAGGATAGGGATTGGACTCGAAGAATTTCCCATCGTGCCAGCAAATGGCGCTCCAATCATTGCGCGTAGCGCTTTTGACATTGCGCAAGGTTGTCGCGGCAACCTTGAAATTCGGGAATTCCTTCACCGCGTTTTGAATCATGCCCTTGAAGGCGTCGATTTCGATGTGCGAAATTTTTTCGTCGAGACCCTTGACCTCGAGGCCGAGGCAGGCGGTAAAGTCCTCCTCATTGCCAATCATCACGTCCACATAGCGGGCGATGCGGCGGTTGACCTCCTGCGCGCGGGCCTTGCCCCCGATGGCCTTCCACAGCGAGGGTCGGTAATTCAAATCGTAGGAGACGATGACGCCGTGCTTTTTGGCGGCGACGACGGCTTCCTCGACGAGCGCGGGGGTCGTGTCGGACAAGGCGGCGAAAATCCCGCCCGTGTGCAGCCAGCGCACGCCGAGCTTGCCGAAAATATTATCCCAATCGATCTGCCCCGGCTTCATTTGCGAGGCGGCGGAGTTGCCGCGGTCGGGAATGCCCACCGCGCCGCGCAAACCGTAGCCGCGCTCGGTAAAGTTCAACCCGTTGCGCAC
>DATHOB010000277.1:0-9976 GCA_035485355.1 Opitutales bacterium
AAGCTCTTTAGCCTCCTCCACGGTTAGCTGTTCAGGCTGATAATTTTCGGTGGGAAACACAACTACGCGCACAAACGCTTTGGTGGCGAGACGGCGCAAGACTTCCTCGCGCCCGGCTCGTCCGGCATCGTCTTCATCAAACATGACTATGATTGTGCCGTTTGGCTGGACAGCATCGGCGATAAGTCGTTCCTGGGTGACAGACATGCTGCTACCCATCAGCGCAACGCACCGTCGGCAACCCAATTGCCAGAGCTTCATCACGTCAAAGAATCCTTCAACGACAATGAGCGGGTGAGTGGCCGGTTCCTTCATAGCCTGATTGAGGCGATAGACTTCTGCTGCTTTCCTGAATCCATCGGGCAACCGATACTTGGGCCGTTCCTCGGGCGGTTCCCCTGGCCAGCGGCCCGCGTAACCAACGAGCTCGCCTTTGATATTGTGAATCGGGATGGCAATTCGCCCGGACATCACACCCTTATCGCAATAGCCAAGCCCAAATTCTGCGACGGCTTCCGGCGTTAATCCGCGCTCCGTTAGATACGGATGCTTATCAACCAATTTGAGGGCAAAGCCGAGTGGCTTGTTTGGCGCTGACTCCTTTGGCTCGGCTTTGGGTGCTGTCGGCTTGGGCGCGGGTGCTTGCGTTGGCTTGGCTGGCGCACTTGCCTTTGCTTCGGCTCCTCGTTTTGGGTTTGGCCTGCGTTCGGCCCGTTCGGATTCGGCGTTAAGCTTCTCAATGTCGAGGTTGAACCATTCAACCATGCGATTTGCTGCCTCGTTGGTATCAACCTTTTCCATCCTGGCGACAAAATCGAGGACGTTGCCGCCACAATGACAGTCGGAAAAGCAATTCCAACAATTTTTGGAAATGCTGACCCGAAACTGCGTTGCGTGAGTGCCGCGATGAATGGGGCACGGCCCGCTCAAGCTGTCGTTGCTGCGTTTGAATTGCTCGGTCAGCCCGTAGTGAGCCAAAACCTGTTCCATCTTTACGGCGGCTTTCAGGGCGCGAAAATCAATAAAGCGAGTTGATTTAGACATGGGAGACTCCGGTGTATTGGGTTGGAATGAACCAACGGCCCAACGTGGGCCGTTACTCAAGGCATCATAACATTGAGCACTAAAAACAAAAACCCCTCCCCGGTTAAGAGGAGGGATTGCGGAATTAAGCTACCCGATGCAATAGCCCATGTCCCTTAATGATGCTTGGTTCGGATTGCCGATTACAACATGGTCGATCAATTCAATCCCAAGTAACTTTCCGGCTTCAACTAGCTCGCGAGTTATTTTAATGTCAGCCGGTGAAGGTGAGGGGTCGCCCGATGGATGATTGTGCATCAAGACGATACCCGCAGCACAGGCGACTATCGCCGCGCGAAACACTTCACGGGGATGAACCATCGTTGAGTTCACCGTTCCCATTGAAAGGAATTGATGACCTTTGACCCGATGCTTGCGATTAAGAAATAGAACGGCAGCGCACTCTATCTCCGGGTCGTAATAGGGGTTTGTCGCTACATGCAAACGCCAATAAGCGCTGGCATCGTTCGGAGTTGCACAGTAATGCAGCGTTTCCGGCAGTGGGCATTCTCGCAAAGCGATGACTTTGTATTCCTTGGCAATATATTGTGCACTGGTTGAGGCTTGTCGAGTTCGTGGAGTTGGATTTTGGGAAGCATTGTTTTGCACAGTGAAGTCCTTTCAATTTGATAAAGAACAAGCGATTCGTGGTGAGCCGCTTCCATGGGCATCGTATCACCCCGGTCTGCAAAAACAAAATTGCTGACAATGCTAAGCCACCCAAACGCACTCACTTTTATTTGAGCCAGTGTGCCACGGCAAAGTGAGGACATTGGTTGCGTCACGCACTGCATCAATGGTTGTAAATAGAAACAAGCCATGTCCTCGTGGCAATTTTGAGCACGCTGCAACAAGGTGGTCAAGGCGTTCCTGGCTCGTGGTCACAAGCAGAACCCGAAACCGCTTAGTGCCAAAACGCGACTCATGGATTTTCTGTGACCATGTGGCTTCGTAGGCAAGAAACTTGCGCCAGATAGAAGACTGATTAAGTGAATGCCTGGAAACGGGCATTGTGGCTCGGTCAGCCTCAACGAAATAAAACACCCGCTCGTGATTGGCTGGTGACTCCAAGGCAAAAACCCGGTCAGGGAAAGTGCCGACGCGTTTAGACTCGCTTCCATATTTGACCGTCACCGCCCATTGGAAGGCTTTGCTGGGTGACTTGTCCGGCGCAAGGTCTTCCTCCAAAAGCAAGCGGGGCGCTTCGGCCTCTCTTGAGGCGCGGGTGAAAGCAACCATGACATCGGCTACCCGCAACGTGTGCTGCATGTAAAGCTGCTTCAAATTGCGGTTGTCGTAGCGCGGACGCCGGTGGCTGGCCACTCCGATGGCGCGGGCACCCGTGCTGGCGAGCGCATAAACCATGGGCCGCGAACCGTCTTCGGAATAATATGCTATCTGGGCGTGTGGACGATCAAGATAGCCTTGATGAAAAAGCCGCTGCAGGCGCCGCAGTACCTGCTGGGTGCTGCCTCCGACAAGCAGAGAAATTTGCCGCGAGTCGAGAAACCGATGCCGCGCAACCTGCCGGAGAATTTCCAAGTCGCGCTCCGTCAAACATAATCCACGAATGTTGGGGGCGCGATTAAAACGTGATGATCTAAACATCTCAATAGCATAACACTTGGACGCATCGACACGACAATCTGCGCGCTCCGAAAGGTTGCAATTCAGATTGTATTGGCTACAAATTGGCAACATGAATCGGCCTCAGTTAAATTGGCGAAAGTCGACGTGGTTGAAGCGGCGATTGATAATTGCATTGGCGTTGCTTGTAGTTATTATTGGACTGATATTGTTTGCTGTTTCGACCTCGAAAAAGACGAATGTGGGCGGCAACCTTATCAATCTTGATACTACCGATGTCACTTCGCCAGCCTTGCCCAATTCGCGGCAAGAAAGTCACGCATGGCTGACATCGGTTGAAAACCCAACCATCGACGCCATGTATAACACCGGATCAAAAGCATTCGATACGCATGATTTTTCCGAGGCAGTAAAAAGCTGGAGCGCGGTTCTCGCGTTGCCGAATCTTTCGACCGCGTTCCAAGCCGAGGTGCTTATAAATCGAGGTGCGGCCTACGCGAGTTTGGGCCAAACTGATCAGGCAATCAAAGACTGGACGCAAGCAAGTGAAATGCCAGGAGTGCCTTCGGACATGGCCGCAAAGGCTTTGATCAATCGGGGTCTTTCTCGTAACGACTCGGGGCAGACTGAAAAGGCCATTGACGATTGGACCCGCGCGGCGAATTTGAAAGACGCGCCGCCAGAGGCTGTGGCTAAGGCCCTGTTCAATCGAAGCATTCTACGCTACAACCTTAAGCAATTCGTTGCCGCTATGGCAGATTGGTCACAAATAATTAACGTGCCGGGAGCCCCTGTTGAATATATAGCCAAGGCTTCGGTGAACCATGGAGACTCGAATTGGCAGGCAGGGAAACTCACAGATGCGTTGGTGGATTATTCTCGAGTAATAAATTTGAAAGGCAGCCCTCCAGTCATTGTGGCAGAAGCCTTAATCAACAGCGGCAAGGTGCAAATCCAAAAAGACGACCCGCTTGCTGCTTCTACGAACTGGACGCGTGTAATTGAGATGCCGGAGTCGCTTCCTGAGCAGAAGGCTGAGGCCCTTATTAATCGAGGTATCGTCTTTTACCAAGCTGGGATCGATGATCAGACTTCCGCAAAGGAACAAGCCCAGCTTTTTAGTCGCGCAATTCAAGATTGGGTCGCCGTCATTACATTGCCGCAAGTTTCTTCGGAGCAAGTGGCGGATGCCCAATTCAATTTAGGCGTGTTGCATTCGACAAAGGGAGAGATAGACGTTGCCATCAGTAATTTCACAATTGCCATTACAACGCCGGATGTCCCGGCAAAAATATCGGCCAAGGCCTTGATAAATCGAGGCATCTTGCTGCAAAAAAAGGGAAAAACCAACGAGGCTATGGCCGACTTCAAGCATGTGTTGGAATTGCCGGATGTGCCTGCGGAATATTTCGAAAAGGCGAAGCAGTTTTTACAGAATAACAAGCAATCGTAATTAAGAAGCCATTATTTGTTCTGGGAGGATTATTTTTGAGGAGTGTCCGCAGAAAAAGTGTGCTGGAAGGCTGCCAAAATTGCTGGCATCGGTGTGCGGATTTGGGGCACGGACTGGTAACCTTCCCAGCCGCCCCCCAACCCTTTGTAGAGGGCAACAAATTGCAAAATCACTGATTCCTGGGCGGCGGCGTATTGATCTTGAAGCTCATAGGCTTGCCGCTGGGCATCCAAAACATTCAGAAAATCGGTCAACCCGCGGTCATAGCGTTGCGAAGAAATGCTGACGGCTTGCTGGCTTGCTGTCAGAGCCAGATTCAAATGCCCCAAACGATCTTGTCCGGCGGCATAATTAGCGAGCGCATTGTCAACCTCTTCCACGGCTTCCAAAATGGTTTTTTTGTAATTAACCAGCAGTCCTCGGGTATGAAAATCCTGTGCCTCAATCGCGGCATCCAACGCTCCAAAATCTAGCAGAGGCCAATAGGCGGTTGGGCCAGCGGACCAAATGGAATTGGTTTTGTCAGGATCTTTGTTCAGTCCTTGCCCCTGCAATCCGATGCCAGCGGTGATGCCAACGCGGGGAAATAATTCAGCTGTCGCTACGCCGATGCGGGCGGTGGACGCAGCGAGCTGCCGTTCGGCTAGGCGGATGTCCGGACGCCGTTGCAACAAATCCACGGGCAAGCCAGGCTCAATCCTGCCGGGAATTTCGGGCAACGTGGACGGATTTGTTTGCAATTCTCCGGCCAATTCATCGGGAAACTCTCCAAGCAAAACTGCCAGGCGGCGTTGTGCCGCTGCGATACCTGCTTGTAACGGGGCCACTTCGGCTTGAACGGTTTCCAACTGTCTTTGAGAAAGGGTCACGTCCAAGTCGTTGGTCAATCCACGTTCAAACCGCGCCTTGACGAAGTCAAAAGTTTGCTGTTCGGTGCGGATATTCTCATGGGTGATGGCCAACTGTAGCTGCAAGGTGCGGGTGTCCAAATATGCGCGAACCACGTCGGCAATCAGGGAAATTAAAACGGCATTACGCGCTTCGGCTTCGGCCTGAACATCATCATAGGCAGCTTCGACTTCGCGACGATTTTTCCCGAAAAAATCAAGCTCCCACCCAGCGTCAAAGCCTGCTACTTCCGTGATTTCCTTATAGCCGGCCGTGTTGGTGCCGGCAGTGAGTGGACCACTCACCCGGCTCCTGGTTGCATCGGTTCCGGTGCCGACCCCTGCGCCGCCACCACCGCCGCCGTTGGGAAGCGCGCCGCCCAGCGCCACCGACTCTTCGGCGCGGGCTTCTTGCAGCCGATCAAGGGCGATTTCGAGATCGGGATTTGTCTTGATGGCTCGTTCGACCAGTGAATTTAATTCTGGATCGTTCAAGGCCCGCCACCAGTTAGCGGCGTCAACCGGCTTGGTTTCTGGGGTTGGAATCGCTTGGGGGTTAGTTGCCGTTATACCGGTGGTAAAGTTACCGGGCATTGTCGTGGTCGGTGTGTGGTAATCCGGGCCGACTGCGCAGCCGGAGAAGCACGCGCCAATGGCAACGCTCGTCAGGATAATTGCCGGTTTCATTGGGTAAAGACCTTCGAGGAAAATTAGAATACTACTTGGTGGACGCGGCCATGGCGGGAGAAGTCGACGCGGGTGGAGGGGCCACGTCCGAGTCAATGATGGTGACATGATCGCCGTCGGCCACTTCGCTGCTAAGATTCAACGCCACCCGATCGTTCGGGGACAGGCCCGATGCGATTTCGACCGAATCGCCCTGATCGCTGCCAATCGTAACGTTGCGCAAGCTTACTTTGCCGCTGCTATCAACAACCGCAACTTGAGGGCCATTGGCGCGAAACATTAAGGCACTGGCCGGAATTTCCAAAAGTGGCCTCTGTCGGACCGCAAAAACAGTCTGGATTTCCATGCCTGGCAACAACGCTAAGTCGGTGTTGGGAACATCCAACTCCACCCGCAGCGTGCGGGAAGCCGGGTCAATCGCCGCGGCGGTGCGCCCAATCTTGCCTTGAAAAACGCGATCTGGGAATTCACGTGCGGTAAAAGTTTCCAAAGTATCCACGGTCATTTCCTTGCTTGCCACTTGCGGGACATCCACCATCACCCGGACTTGGTCGTATTGCGCGATGCTGTATAACGAAGTGGTGCTGGCAGTACTGCCAGCGGTAACCAAATCACCCAAGTCGATGCGCCGAGCGGTGATTACGCCATCAAACGGCGCTCGCACTTCCTTGAACCCGGACAGTTCGGTCAGGCTTTTTACGTCGGCTTCGTCAAGATTGACTTGGGACTTGGCTGCCTCCAACTTGGCCAAACTGCTGTTGTAGCCAGCCTTGGTTTCATCTTTTTCTTGTTCGGAAACTACGCCGGGGGGCTCGTCTTTAAGTGGAACCCAATAACGATCGTAAGTGGCTTTGGCGAAGTCGGCGGCGGATTGGGCCACGGTGACATTAGCTTCCGAAACTTTGAGTTTGGCTTGGGCGGCGGAGAGTTGGTCATCCAATTCTGGCGTATCAATCGTCGCGAGTAATTGCCCCTTGGTGACATGGTCGCCAATGTCCGCCGACCAATTGGCCACATAGCCGCTCACGCGCGCGTAAATCGTGGTTTGATACCAGGCGTTGACGTAGCCCGCCAGCGGCAAGGATTGGGTTTCAGGGCCGAATTTTGCAGTAACTATATTAACCGACACCGTAGCGTTTGCATTGGCGGCAGTATCGACTTGCAACTCTGAGTCCTGGCGGGAGCGGCGGAAATGCACAAAGAAAAACGCGCCTACCAGTACCACTGCGGCCAAAATCGCACAGACGCCCAGTTTCCTTCCCGTGCGCGGCGCATATCCGGTCGAAACTCGTTGGTGGTCTTGTGCGGCCAAGTCAACAAGGATGGAAGGGGGATTGTGCGATGTCGACTCGGAGGAAGCGGTATCGTTACGGTCTTGGTTGGGTTGTGAATCAGGCGATGGCATGATGGGCTTCCTCCTCGGTGATGGTACGGGGTTGACGGCGCAGCAAACGATACATGGCCGGTACAAAAATCAGTGTGGCAAAGGTGGCAAAGAAGAGGCCGCCGATCACGGCGCGAGCCAGCGGGGCGTTTTGTTCGCCACCTTCGCCGATGCCCAACGCCATGGGAATCATACCGAGAATCATGGCACCAGCGGTCATCAGCACTGGGCGCAGCCGAGTGTAGCCCGCCGTTACGGCGGCGGTCAAGGAATCGTCCCCCGCGGCCATTCGTTGATTGGCGAATGATACCACCAGAATGCTGTTGGCGGTGGTCAAGCCGATGCACATTAATGTGCCCATCAGGGCGGGCACGCTGATGTGAGTCTGCGTTAGGTAGAGCATCCAGATTACACCGGCCAGGGCAAAGGGAACGGCCAATAAAACAATCACGGGATCAAGCCAGCTTTGGAAATTTATCACCATGAGCAGATACACCAGCACGACGGCCAGCCCCATCCCGGAGAATAATCCCGAAAAACTTTGACGCATGGTTTCGATTTGACCCGAGAGCGTAACGGTAATCGCCTGCGCCGGATCGGGGTGGTTCTGGGCGATGACTTGGTCAATTGCGTCAGCGGCACTTTTCAGGTCGCGTCCCTGCACGTCGGCATCCACGTCAAAAACTTGGCGAATGTTCAACTGCGATAGCACCATGGGCACCTTGCCCCGGCTGAATTGCGCGACGTTCATAAACAATTGCCCCTGCTTGTTATCTTCCGTAGCCAACGGCATGGTCCACAAATCCTGCATGGAATTGATGTGGTAGGTCGGCGTTTGGACGACGAGCGGATAGCTGACATTGTTGCGCGGATTGAGCCAGAAATTAGGCGCAGTTTGGCCGCTGGAGTTGAGCGCCACCAACAAACTATTGGCCGCGCTTTGCTGGCTTAGACCCACCTGCTGGGCCATCGTCCGATCCACATTGATTTTCACTGACGGTGCGTCTGGAACCTGGAACACATGGGCGTCTACAACTCCCGGTATGCGATGGAGGTCTTTCGCGAGCTTCGATGCAAGGGCGTAAGAGGCATCACTATTCGGCCCCGAAACCCGAATGTCAATTGGCGCGGGTTGACCGAAATTCAAGACTTGGTTTACGATGTCGGCGGGTTGAAAGAAAAATTGCAGATCAGGAAACTGTTTGGGCAGTTCGTTGCGTAAAGCGGCGACATGCTGGGCCGTGGGAGTATGTTCTTTGTTCAAGGAAATGAGAATTTCCCCATCCATTGGCCCGACAGTGGCGGAATCGCTAAGGGCGATGTTGATGCCGCTGTAGGGCAGGCCGATGTTGTCGAGGATTACGTCGATTTGGTTGTTGCCCACAATTTTGCGAATGGCAGCCTCCACTTGCGCAAAATATGCCTGGGTCTGCTCCAGCCTGGTTCCGGGCGGCGCACGCACATGCAGGCGCATTTGGCCAGCATCGACCTGGGGGAAGAAATCCATGCCGAGTCGGGGGAACAAGAAAAACGAGGCAATCATTAGCGTCAAAAAAAACAGCGCCGTTGGCAGCGGGGCGGAAGCTGCCCATGCGACGGTATTGCGGTAAATATCGCGGAAGGCGTTAAATCCACTGTCAAAAGCTCGATGAATGACGGTAACCGGATTAAACCGTTTACGCGTGACGGGTTCAGGAGTGCCCTTTTTGTGCCCGTGATGCATGACATGGGAGCGCATCAAATATTTAAAGAGCACCGGCACCAGCGTGAATGACAGCAGCAGGCTCGCGAGCAGAGAGATACAAACTGAAAGCGACATCGGCGAAAACAAATACTTGGCCGTGCCTTGCAATAAAAATACTGGTACAAAAACGATGCAGATTGCGAGGGTGGAAAGCAGGGTGGGAATGCCAATTTCCGTAACGCCGTCGACAATGCAATGCTCCAGCGTGTCTGTCTTGCCGCGCGGTTGCTTGGAATCTTCAATGATGGTATTCGGCAGGTCATCAAGCTGACGCCGCATTCCCAAATGCCGCTCAATGTTTTCAATGACCACCGTGCCGTTGTCGACTAGGATGCCTACTGCCAGCGCAAATCCCCCCAGAGTCATTGTATTCAGAGTCTGTCCGTCGCAATACAAAACCAACAAAGCGGTGATGATCGACAGGGGAATGGAGGCCAGAATAATCAGCGTCAGCCGTCCGTTGCCCAGAAAGAGCAGGATCATCAATGCAGTCAGCCCCGCCGCCATCGTTCCACCCATAATCACGCTATTGAGTGCCGCTTTTACGAAAATGGATTGGTCGAAGATTGGCTTGATGTCCACGCCCGCAGGCAGCAAACGATGGATGTCGGGCAACGCGCCCTTGATGCCGTCAATTACGGCTAGAGTGGAACTGTTGCCGGTCTTGCGCACCATCATCAGACCACCCGGCTGGCCATTTTGCGAAACATAGTTGGTTTGCACTTGATAGCCATCGTGCACATGCGCCACGTCTGAGATGAAGACTGTCCGCCCGTTAACTTCCTTCACTGGAAAATTGTTAATCGCTTCGATGGCATCGGGGCTGTTGTTCATGGCCACAGCATAGTCTTTAGCGCCGATTTTCACGTCGCCGGAAGGCAAAATTACGTTTTGACGCTGCAAGGCATCGCTGATGTCGGAAGGCGACAGGCCGCGCGATTGCAATGCTTCCTCGTCGAGGCTCACCATAATGACGCGCGGCTTGCCACCGTACGGATAGGGAATGGATGCCCCCTGCACAACGGCAAGGTCCGGACGGATGATGTTTTGCCCCAGGTCATTTAAGCGCGTGTCAGTCAGGGAATTGCTGGAAAGGCTCAACTGAATGATGGGCACATCGGTCGCACCATAACGCAATACCAGCGGCGGGG
>DATHOB010000278.1:0-8967 GCA_035485355.1 Opitutales bacterium
GTGTTGGAATTCAGCGGAATCGGACTGCCATTGTTCGGTCACGGTTTTGCTCCAGCCGGGATAGTTTTGCGGCAGGACAATGGCGGTCAGAAGGGCCATCGCCGTCACGCCACTGAGCAAAGTGTCGAGCACGAGCGCCAAAGCGCGCCGCCAGACGCGGGCTGGCGCGGGAGCAAGCAACCGGGCCAGAATGGGTGGGGCGGGAATGTCAGCTGGAGGCATGGAGGGAAACATCGAACGTGGTATGCCGAACATTGAACATTCAATGGCGGAGGAAATCAACCCAGTAGCGTCTGGCCCTTTACCTTCATGTTTTCATTAAATTCGCGTCTTTTGTAACCAAATTCTGTAAAAGTGACACTTTCCCATTCGCCGTTGGGCATTCGATGTTTAGGCGTGGTGCTTTTTCCAGGCCTTCAACGTGTTGCGCATGAGCAAGGCGACCGTCATTGGGCCGACGCCGCCGGGTACGGGAGTGATGCGCGCGGCGCGCGGCGCCACGGCATCAAAATCCACATCGCCTACGATTCGGTAACCGGATTTCTTGGTGGCATCAGGCACGCGGTTGATGCCCACGTCGATGACCGTTGCGCCGTCTTTGACCATGTCGGCAGTGATGAAACGTGGGCGGCCAATGGCGGCGATGAGGATGTCCGCATTGCGGGTGACGCTGGGCAAATCACGCGTGCGGGAGTGGCAGAAGGTGACGGTGGCGTTGCCAGGCAGGCCTTTTTGCAAGAGCAGCAGGCCCACCGGTTTGCCGACAATGAGGCTGCGGCCCACCACCACGACGTGCCGTCCGTCCGTCTCAACGTTCGCACGGCGGATGAGTTCGACGATACCCGCCGGGGTGCAGGCGACGAAGCCACTTGGGTCTTCCTGGACCAATTTGCCGACGTTGAGCGTGTTGAAGCCGTCCACATCCTTGTCCGGGCTCACGTGGTTGAAGACGGCAGTTTCCCCCATGTGTTTGGGCAGCGGCGACTGGACGAGAATGCCGTCCACCTGCGGATCCGCGTTCAGTGCGGAAATTTTTCCGAGCAATTCGGCTTGGGTGATGCTTTCCGGGAAAAGTTCGAGCTGGCTCTGCATACCGACCTGCGCGGCGACTTTTTGTTTTTTGGCGACGTAGGAGACCGAAGCCGGATCCTCACCCACACGGATAAACACCACGGTGGGTTTGCGCCCGGAGATTTGGGCGACCTCGGCGGCGGTCTGCGCGAGGATGCTTTCGGCGATGGCGTTGCCGTCAATAAGTTCCATAAACTCCCAGTCTGTCTTGCTCGTGGCAGGCATTAAAGCCGAAAATGCGGTTTGGGTTCAAAATGCTCCCGAGTCGTACTTATAAAATCCGGCTACGATTGCACTCCAGTGTGGCTTGCCCGCATCGTGGTTAGCATGCATGGTGGGCTGATGCCGATTTCCGCAAAATGGTGGGTGGGGTTCAACCTCGGCGTTGTCGCGCTGCTGGGGTTGGATATGCTATGGCGGCGACGTGGCGGCCTTGAAATGTCGTTCAAGCTGGCGCTGCACTGGAGTGTGTTTTGGATTTTGTTGTCGGTGGCGTTTGGCACCGGCATCACCTTGGGCGTAATCGGTGGTTATCCGGTAGAGGAACGTGGGGCCGCTGGGTTGCAATTTTTCACGGCCTACCTGTTGGAAAAATCACTGAGCCTGGACAACATTTTCGTGTTTGTGCTGCTGTTCCGGCACTTTCAGGTGCCCGCGGCGCAACAACGCGGAGTATTGACGGGCGGTGTATTGGGGGCGATGGTCTTGCGCGCGGTTTTGATTCTTGGCGGGGTGGCGTTGGCGCGGAAGTTCGAGTGGATTTTTTATATATTTGGCGCGTACCTCTTGTGGGCGGCATGGCGCATGTGGCGGCAGATAGAGTCGCCGCGCGCGCCGGGCCGCCATCGCATTTGGGACTGGCTCAAGCGCGTATTGCCCGCCACTGAGGAAAATCCGGAGGGGCGGCTTATTGTGCGGCGTGATGGCCGCTGGCTGATCACCTCGTTGTTCGCGGTGCTGGTCACGGTGGAATTGGCCGACGCGTTGTTCGCCTTCGATTCGGTGCCGGCGGTTTTGGCGGTCACGCGCGACCCATTCATCGCCTTCACCTCAAACATTCTGGCAGTCCTCGGATTGCGCGCGCTGTTTTTCGTGCTGCAACACGTTATCGCGCGCTGCCATTTGCTCCACTACGGCTTGGCCCTTTTGCTTGGCTTCATCGGCTTGAAAATGCTGCTGGCCAAGGTCTACGACGTTCCTCTCAGCGCATCGCTTGCGGTCATGGCAGTCATATTGGCCGGGAGCATTTTTGGCTCCATGCTTCTACCCCGAAAAAATCCACCCAGTCCTAACCTGCGATAAGCGTGCGCGTCCACCATGCGCCGGTTTTTTCGTGCTCTTCGGGTGTGGCGAATTTGTAAAGGTAAAGGCGCAGGCGCACTTGCTTCGGCGGCCCTTTGGGGAAGGGGTTGTTGTCGAGCAACGCGAGCACATTGGGATTCCCCGCTTTGAGCTGATCGGCGAACAACTCAAGCCACTGCGGTATGGATGTGCCTCGGCTTTCGTAAATTTCCAGCGCAGCAAACCACATTTGCCAGTCGAGCCGCGGCATGTGCGGCGTGGTGAAACTGGGCTCACGCATCGGGTCGCCGGGTTTCCAGACAAATTCGTACTCACGCCACTTCTGTCCGTCGTCGCTGCCTTCGAGGATAATTTCTGGTCGCTCGGTCGTCATCACGCGGAAGAGGCCGTAGGAATCGACGAGGCCAAGTTTCTGCATATTGTTTGCCGCGGATTCGAGGAAATTGGGTTGATGCGGTTCGAGGGGTTTATCGCGGGTGCGGTCTTCCCACGTTTCCCAAATCAGGACGAGGCCCATGACTAATACAAAACCGGCCAGGGTCGCCCGCAGGATGGTTCCGGTGCGCGAGAATAAAGCATTCGCCGGAATGGATGCACGCACAGGCTTTTTATTAGTGCGCGGCTGGAGCAAGCGTTGCACACGCTTCGGCCAGAAGGAATCGTCGAGCAGCAACAGGCAGAGCACGATCGTCAGCAAATTGAAAAAACCGAAATTGCCCGAAAGCATGATCATCACCTGCAAAAATATTTGCAGCAGCGCGGCGATGTGGCGCAGCCGGCGCGGCGCGAAAAACAAGAAGGGCACAATTAATTCAATGGCCATGCACGTCCACAGCGAAGTGCTTTGGAACCACGCGGGCCGGTTGTTAAACCACCAGCTCGTCGCCGCCGGAATCGGTTGGGTGAAGTAGTGGAATTGCAGCGCCGTGCCGTCGAGCCAGGTATTGTTGCCAATCGGAACGTCGGTGATTTTGGAAATAATTTGCCGAAACCAATTCGGGTTCGCCGGCCCGGGGCCATTGCCATTCCACAGCAATTTCACCAAGCCGGACAAAAACATCAGCTTGAAAAGCAGCCACCAAAGCGACCAGCGGCCAATCTTGGGCGGATCACGCGGCGACCACGGCCGCTGCCACCAGCCCCACGGCACCATCAGCAGCGCGACGAACCCCGTTTCCACGAGCAAAATATCCCATTGAAAATCCAAAAAAATCGGCACGCCGCCGCGCAGCGAACCATAGGTGATGACGCAGCCCAACAATGCCCAACCGGGCAGCAACCCCATCATCATCAAGAGCGAACACGCCACCCCTGTACCCATAATGGCATTCAGCCCCGCGCTATCTGGCGACAGCCATAACAACGACGGTGCGCGCATGAATTGCTCGAATCCAGACAGGCCGGGCATGGCTTTGATGGAGTCAAAATACAATTTTTCCGGAATGATACCATGGTCACCCACCAGCCCCGCCGATTGGCCCCAGAACGAAATGAACGCCACGAGAAACACCAGCCCCAACAGCCGCAAAAAAAGCATGCCACTGAAACAAAAAGTGCTACGCACACTGGGGTCGCCCCAGAAAATTTTGGTCAGTAGCGAAAGCGTGCTGCGGTTGCTCGCCACCCGACGGTAAAAGAATTCCGTAATTGGCGCGAAGCCGGGCAGCTTTTGATACAACCATTGCCACCCGCCATGGCCGGTGCCGAGGGCGAGGGTTTGAAACACCGCCGCCGCCGCGCGGAACACGCGGCCATCAGGCAGGATCAGATGAATTTCCTTCGCGTAGTCTGTGGCCTGAATTTCCGGAAAGCGGTTGCCGACCTCCTGGTACGGCTCGTAATCCACGGCCTCGCCCGTCATGGCATTCCAGCGCCGCACCCACAGGCCGCAAAAACGGCAGTCGCCGTCCCACACCAGCAGCGGGCGCGACGGCGGCGAGGCCACCCGGAGGTCGGTTGAATTCATGTTATTTGACAAACAGCGCCTTGAACTTGGTTGGTTGCGTAGCATCACGCTTCACATAAGCGGAGTTGTCAGATTATAGCGCGGCGATGGCCGCCGTCAGCACTTCAATTGTGCGGTCGATCGCAGGCGGGTCGTGGGTCGTGCTGAGGAAACACGTCTCATACGCCGAGGGCGGCAGATACACGCCGTTGTCCAGCGCGTGGTGGAAAACTTTGCGGAAAAGCGCGGCATCGCTGGCCAGGGCCCCGGCATAATCGCGCACGGGCTTGTCGGTGAAGAAAAGTGCAAACATCGAACCCGTCTGCGGCACTTGCAGCGGGATGCCTTTATGTGCGGCGGCGGCGCGGATGCCCGCGGCGAGGCGCTGCCCCGCGGCTTCGAGCGCGGCGTAGGGCGGAGCCTCCTTAATCAGCGTCAACGCCGCGAGACCGGCGGCTACGGAGAGCGGATTGCCGCTCAAAGTCCCGGCCTGATAAACCGGGCCGAGGGGCGCGAGTTTTTCCATCACATCGCGCCGCCCGCCAAATGCGCCCACCGGCAGGCCGCCGCCGATGATTTTGCCGAGCGCCGTCAAGTCGGGTTTGATGTTCGTAATTTCCTGCACGCCTCCGGCGGCGAGGCGGAAGCCCGTCATCACTTCGTCAAAGATCAACAGCGCGCTCGCGCGGGTGCAGCGCTCGCGCAGGCCGGATAGGAATCCGGGGTCGGGCAGAATCAGGCCAACATTGGCAGGGTAAGGCTCGAGGATGACGCCCGCGATTTGCCCGGAAAATTTCGCGAAGGCCTCGTCCACCGCGGCGAGGTTGTTGTAGGGCAGGACTATCGTGTCCGCGGCGGTCGCGGCGGGGATGCCCGCGCTGTCGGGATGTCCATGGGTCAGCGCGCCGGAGCCGGCCTTGACCAGCAGGGCGTCCACATGCCCATGGTAGCAACCGGCGAATTTGATGATTTTGTCGCGCCCGGTGAAGCCGCGGGCGAGGCGGATGCACGACATCGTGGCCTCAGTGCCGCTGTTGCACAAGCGCAGCATCTCGAGCGAGGGAACCATGGCTGCCATGGCTTCGGCCATCACGACCTCGTGCGCGCCTGGCGTGCCAAAGCTGGTGCCCTTTTCCAGCGCGGCGGCGATGGCGGCGCGGATGCGCGGGTGGTTGTGCCCGTAAAGCGCCGGGCCCCAGGTGCAAACATAGTCGATCAGTTCCTGGTCATCGGCGGTATAAAGGCGGCAGCCCCGCGCGCGGACGGTGAAAAACGGCGTGCCGCCCACGCCGCGAAACGCGCGCACGGGCGAATTCACGCCGCCGGGCAGCAGGCGTTGCGCGCGGGCAAACAGGGCGTCGGAAAGAGGGGAGGGCATGGGAAAATTATATCAGCAAAATTATTCGTAATGATACCGCAATTGCGCAAGCCAGAGATTTACGCCCTCAACTTTATACACCATCCGGTGTTCGTCGGTAATCCGCCGCGACCAATAACCCGCGAGCGCGTGGCGCAACGGCTCCGGTTTGCCGATGCCCTCATACGGGTGGCGCGTGGCATCCTTGATCAACTCATGAATGCGCTGGAGCATTTTCTTATCGGTTTCCTGCCAATATAGATAATCCGCCCAGGCTTCTTTGGAAAAAACCAAATTCATGAAGCGAGGTCGATTTTCCGTTTCTTCCCCCGGCCTTTTTCCAGGCTGGCGATGCTGGTGAGCAGGCGGCGGGCATTGGCCGGGCTGCGGAGCAGATGCGCCGTCTCCGTCAAATGCTCAAATTCCGCGAGCGAAAGCATGACCACGGACTGATCCCGCTTGCGCGTGATGACGACCGGCGCGCAATCGTCGCACACCCGATCCATGGTCGCGGCCAAATTCTCCCGCGCCGCCGTGTAGGAGATTGCATTCATATGGACAGGATAATGTCCAGTTGCTTGCTTTGTCAAGTGCTTCTGGACGCGGATAGCGGGTCAGTTTGGAAATTATGGTGAGGACGTTTCTCCGAAACGTCCTCGGACGGCTCGGAGAGCCGTCCCTACCTTTTAAGCTTCAGCGCATAGCGGAGAAAATCGGTCAGCCCCGCGAATTTGCAGCCCGGATCAATATAATGCTTGATGACGTAAAAGGCGAAATAGTAGGCCCGGCAAAAAGCCCAAATGGCAATGGCGAGCAACGCGGCAGTCTTTAGGCTTGGTAATTGCAACCAAACCAACGCCACCGCCATTGCGCCCAGCACGAGAAACAAAATGCCTTTGCACCACAGAATTTTGGGATTAGTGATGTCCCCATGATATTAGATATGGGTTACTCGGCGTTAATTCATGTCGCGGTATTCCAGTGAACAAGTTAGGACGAATGGAAATGTCTCATTCGAAGCAAAATCTCCTCCTCGCCTCCGCCTCGCCGCGGCGGAAAGAGTTGCTCGCGCGGTTGGGGGTCGAGTTCGAGGTGATGGTCGCGCCGGTGGTGGAGCACGAGGAGGCGACGGCCGAGCCGCGGTGGATGGTGTTGCATAACGCGGCGCTCAAGGCGGCGTGGGTGTGCGCGCGGCGGCCGGGGGCGTGGGTGCTCGCGGCGGACACGATTGTCGCGCTCGACAACTTGGTCCTGAACAAGCCCCGCGATTTGGCCGAAGCGCGCGCGATGCTGCAAAAGCTTTCGGGCCGCACGCACACGGTTTACACGGGCGTGTGTTTATGGCGGCGGCCGGGCGGCCCGGAAATCTCCCATTGCGAAACGAGCGAGGTGACTTTTCGCGTGTTGGACGACGCGACCATCACGCGCTACTTCGCGCTCGTCAACCCGCTCGACAAGGCCGGGGCCTACGGCATCCAGGAAGGGCGCGAATTAATTCTGGAAAGTTACACCGGGTCGCTGGCCAACATCATGGGCCTGCCGATTGAATGGCTGGCGGCGCAGTTGCACGGGCTGGCCTTGCGTCCGACGCCCGATGCGCCCATAATTGCGGATTCGCATTTCCATGCCCGCGCCCGCCCAACCTCCGCCCCTCCCGCCCGGCCCGCCTAGGCCGCGCGCATGGGTGGATCTCGACCGGCTCACGCAGCCGCGCCCGGAAGAACGCGTCGCGGCGGGCATGGCGGTGTTGTTGACGTTGCTGCTCCACGGCGGGTTGTTTTTCTGGGTCATCCCATGGCTGGGCAATCTGGAATTGGCGGCGGAAAAAAATGCGCGCTACGCCGAGTCCGCGACGATAACTCCCACGCCACCGCCCATCGTTTACGAACTCCAGCCCACGACACCCGAAGACCAAAAGGCATTGCGCTATGTCGAGGTCAATCCCAACGCGCCGGATTCCCAACCCGTGGCAACTCATAATATTTCCAATCGCGACCAAAGCGCCGCGCAGCCCACGCCCGACCCAAATGGTCAATCCGATATGCCGGCGACAAACGGGACGATTGCCAATGCCCCGAAAATTGTTTCCGGCGATATTCAAAAGCCCGCGCCGCCACCGACTCCCGCGCCCAAGCCCGAGGCCAGCACGGCCCGCGCCGCGCCGCCGCCCACTGCGCCGCCGCCCAGCCAGATTGCGATGAACACGCCTTCCCTCCCCGGCACTATTTCCCAATCCAATGGCGAAGGGGTGATGATTTCCGACCACTCGAGTGACATCACTTCGCCGACGCAAACCCTGCAAAATCTACCGAACGACACCACCGCGCAAAAAAATTATCAATTGCCGTCTGGTCCGCTGACTCCCCAAACCGTCGCCGCGAGCGCCGATGCCGCGACCCCGCAGGATCGCCCCACCGCGGAAATCAAAACCCACAGCGGGCCCATTAATAAAAATTCCAAAAACGCGCACAGCATCGGGGTCGAAGCCTCGGACGCGATGAAGACCAACTATGGCACTTACCTGGCCTTGATGTATGAGGCGATTGGCCAGGAGTGGGACAACGAGTGCGCGAAATACAGTTTTGACGTGCGCGATGATGGTTCCGCAGTGCAGGTGGAATTTATTCTCAACAGCAAAGGGGAGGTGGTGGAGGCGCAAGTTGAGGATTCCAATGCCACCGCCGGCGCGACCTCGCTGTGCCTCAACGCCATCAAGCTATCCGCGCCCTACGGGGTATGGACGCCCGACATGGTGGCATTGCTCGGCGAGCAGCAGCAAATCAAAGTCACTTTTTTTTATAATCCATGAGCACCCCGGCGGAAAGCGTGGACTGGAGCCGGTTGCTGCCCTTGGCGCACACCGCGCGCGTCGTCGCGTCATCAGGCCCGCTCCTCGCCTTGGAGAAACCCGCGGGCATCATGACGCACCCGAACAAAGAAGTGGACCGCAATTTCTCCCTCCTGCGCGCGGCCTACGACCCCGGCCGCGAGTGCTACCATTGGGAGCCCTCCACGCCCGATGCGCCGAAGGAATTGTTTTTGCTCAACCGGCTCGATTCGCCGACCTCGGGCTTGGTGATGGCGGCGCTCGATGAGGAAACGGCGATTGCCGGGCGGCAGGCATTTGCCAACGGCAAAGTGGTGAAAATTTATTACGCCATTGTCTTGGGTGTGCCCCGGCCAGCGAAAGGCGTGTGGACCGATAAGTTGATGCGCGTGCCGAGTGAACCTGGGCGCGGCGGCGGTGGCGTGCGCGTCGTTGTTACCCGTGGCGGGCCGGGACAGTTGGCGG
>DATHOB010000279.1:0-4316 GCA_035485355.1 Opitutales bacterium
AAAGCGGAAGGGGATGTTTCTGTACCCCTACGGCATATTGTTGATCAAGAGCAAATGCTAGGGTTCCGAACCCTCGTTAAGCTTGGTCACATAAGCATTTCATGTATTGAATGTTACGATATTTATCTATGATTAATAAATAGCTTGAGGTAATGTGTCGCTTCTGAATTTATCCACTCCAAATTTTAAATCTTCATGAGGCGTTTTGTGAAGTCCTGCCATCTTTGTTGCATGGTGAGTGTTGCCATAGTTGTACTTGGCATCAAGGTGGCCGCTGCCGCCAGCAGCCTGCCTGCCTACAATGGGCAATTAATTGGCGAAGCCCCGCCGCCAACTGAACCGCTGACCCTTTGGTATCGCCAGCCCGCCACGCTTTGGACCAGTGCGCTGCCCGTTGGCAACGGCCGACAGGGAGCGATGCTGTTCGGCGGCATTGATACCGAGTTGATTAGTCTGAACGAAGACACACTCTGGGCCGGCGGGCCTTATACACCGGATAACCCCAACGCCTTGACCGAACTTCCCCAAGTGCGGCAGCTCATTGTGGACGGACAATACAAAGAGGCCCAAACGCTCATCGGGCAGCGTATGATGGCTCAGCCACTCCGCCAGGCGTCCTATCAACCCGTGGGCGACCTGCTATTGACCTTCCCCAACATTTTGTCGGCTGAAAATTACCGACGCGACTTGAATCTGCGCACTGCCACCGCCGGCGTACAATTCACCTCCGAGGGTGTCATCTACACCCGCGAAGTGTTTGCCAGTTACCCGGATAATGTCCTGGTGGTGCGATTAACCGCCAGCAAGCCGGGAAAGATCAGCTTCAAGCTCTCAATGCAGACCGGCGAGAATATCACCAACAGCGAGGGCACCGACGACACCTTCATCCTCAATGGAACGAATCGAAATTTTTCCGAAATCTCCGGGGCCTTGAAGTTTCAGACTCGCGCCAAAATTTTGCCCGTCGGAGGGACACTCACCCATGGCGCTCGCGAAACCGTCGCCTTGGCCAGCGGCGCTCCGGGTACCGCCGGTCACCAGAGCACCAGCGAATATTCCCTCAAAGGTGCAGACAGCGCCATCATCCTTATCGCCACGGCGACCAGCTACAAAAACTACCAGGATGTCTCAGGCGACCCCGACGCGCTGGCGGCGGCGATCGTTAATCAGGCAGCTGCGAAAGGATACGACGCCTTGCGCAAAGATCAGCTCGCCGATTACCAAAAACTTTTCGAACGCGTGTCACTCGACTTGGGCTCCAGCGATGGAACCAAACAACCGACCGACCAGCGTATCCTTAATTTTTCGGAATCTAACGAACCCGCGCTCGCCGCTCTCTATTTCCAGTATGGCCGCTACTTGCTGATCGGCTCCTCCCGCCCCGGCGGGCAAGCAGCCAACCTCCAGGGTATTTGGAACAGCGAAACCTCTCCGCCCTGGGGCAGCAAGTATACCATCAATATCAATACGGAAATGAATTACTGGCCCGCCGACAACGCCAACGTGGGAGAATGCGTCGAACCCTTGCTGGCCATGGTCGAAGACCTGTCGGTCACCGGCGCCAAAACCGCCAAGACCATGTACAACGCCCGGGGCTGGGTGACGCACCATAATACCGACGGATGGCGTGCCGCTGCGCCCATCGATGGCCCCCAATATGGCATGTGGCCGCTCGGCGGGGTCTGGCTCTGCGACACGCTCTGGAATCATTACGAGTTCACCCAAGATCCGGCGTTTCTCAAGCGCCTCTATCCGGCCATGAAAGGCGCTGCTGAATTCTTCCTCGATACGCTGGTGGAAGAACCCAAGCACCATTGGTTGGTCACCAGCCCCAGCTTATCGCCGGAGAACTCTCACCCCAACGGCGCTTCCGTGGTCGACGGCCCCACCATTGACATGCAATTGCTGCGCGACCTTTTCGCCCACTGCATTCAGGCAAGCCAGATTCTTGGGGTTGATGCAGACTTTCGTCAGCAACTCGCGGAAACCCGTACCCGCCTGGCACCCAACCAAATCGGTTCAGTAGGTCAATTGCAGGAGTGGCTGGAGGACTGGGATACGAAAGCGCCCAGTCCGCACAACAAGCATGTCTCCCACCTTTACGGCTTTTATCCCGGCGAAGATATTTCCTACGCTACCGACAAAAACTTGGTCGCCGCGGTCAAGAAATCACTCGAAATGCGCGGCGATGAGGCAACTGGCTGGGGACTGGCTTGGCGCCTGAATCTGTGGGCCCGGCTGCACGACGGCGCTCACGCCTACACGATTCTGCAAAATCTTTTGGCCCCAGCTAAACCCCAGGATACTTCGACCGAACGCTCTGGCGTATATAACAACTTGTTTGACGCCCATCCGCCATTTCAAATCGACGGCAACTTTGGCGGCACGGCGGGCATCGCGGAAATGCTCCTGCAATCCACCGCCCCACAGGCAGACAAGTCAGCGACCATCGAACTGTTGCCTGCTCTGCCACCAAGCTGGCCGGAAGGCCAAGTGGCGGGCTTGCTGGCCCGAGGTGGATTCGAGGTGAGTCTTCGCTGGCATGAGGGTAAACTTGTCGGCGGCGAAATCAAAAATCACGGTGCCCGCGCATCCGTTGACGTCCTCTACGCTGGTCAGACAACGCACCTGACACTCAACGTCGGCGAAGCGCAATCACTCGATGCGCAACTCGTAAGCGCACAAGGCACCCATTAAATGCCCGACGTGAGCTCCCGGTAGATTAATATAATAAGATACTTATTATTTTGTCTTCAAAAAGCGGAAGGGGATGTTTCTGTACCCTTACGGCAAGTTGCTGATCAAGAGCATATGCAAGGGTTCCGTACCCTGTCAGGGATTTTGATTTTTAACATTTGAAGATCAGCAGCTTGCAATTTTTGAAAGATAAAAGGTTTGGTGGCTCACTACAGGATCAAGCGCCCTACTAATGAATTAGCGCAAGCCAGCGCAAGAAAATGGCAAGCGAGCGATAGCGGGATTTATACGGTTAGGATATGCTCGGGCAATCATTATGCCCAAAAAGACCATTCTGACTTCTGTTCAACTGTCACCCTACGGCGTGGCCAACCAAGTTGGTTGTCGGCGAGTTTCGTCAGCAAACGATAAGCGATTAAGGCAGCTTGTGGCCTTGATCATGGCACAAGGCTTGGCCGTGACTGCACAGGCGCAAACCACAAGTCAGTCCCCAGCCCCCGCAGGCACGCCGCCAGCTTCCGCAGACAGCCCAAGCGTACCTGCCCCAGAGTCCTTACCCACCAACCCACCATCGGCAACTGCCGAAAGCGGAAACCCGCCCGCTAAGCTGCCGGATGTGCTCGTCACAGGCAGCGCACCCGATTCGTATAAAGCCGACGATGTGGCACTGCCGAAATATACGGAACCGCTCCGCGATACGCCCCAATCCATCACTGTCGTGCCCAAGCAGGTCATGCAGGATCAGAACTCGACGACGTTGCGTGATGTGTTACGCAACGTGGCTGGCATCAGTATCGCTGCTGGTGAAGGCGGTTCACAGGGGGACAATCTAACGCTGAGAGGCTTTACCGCGCGCAATGACATTTTTCTCGATGGTATGCGTGATTTCGGCAGCTACTACCGTGATCCATTCATTTTTGAGCAAGTGGATGTGCTGGAAGGGCCGGAGTCGGTGATGTTTGGCCGTGGTTCAACTGGGGGCATCATCAATCAGGAAACAAAAACACCCGAGTTGAGCCCCTTTATTGCGGGCACGCTCACGGCTGGCACTGATTTAACGCGACGCGCCACGATGGATCTGAATGAGCCGTTGCCGGATTTAGGCCAAGGTGCGGCCCTTCGGCTTAATTTAATGGGCAACGATTCAAAGGTTGCCGGACGCGACGTTGGGGAAAACCGCCGGTTCGGCATCGCTCCCTCGCTCGCCTTTGGTCTGGGGACGTCAACCAGGTTGACGCTCAGTTACCTCCATGAATCGGAAGATGACATTCCAGACTACGGTATTCCATGGTATTTCAACGGCCCAGCCTCTGTGTCACGCGAAAATTACTATGGATTCAAGGACGATTACCTCAAAACCAATGTGGATATGTTCACGGCGAAGCTGGAGCATGATGTGAGTGATTCTTTGACCCTGAGCAATCAGGCGCGTTTTGCAAATTACACCCGTGATTTCCGTATTACGGAGCCCAAAATTGACCCTGCTACCACTCTAGCGACACCGCAAAGCGCCATCATTGTGGATCGCAACGAACTGGGCGGACGCAGTACCGAAACTTACTTGTGGGACCAAATGGACGCCACAGCCCGGTTCAACACCGGCTTTATTGAGCATACGC
>DATHOB010000280.1:0-15262 GCA_035485355.1 Opitutales bacterium
GGCCGGGATCCTGACCTTCGACAAAGGCCTCAATCGCCTGCTTGGACGTATGCGACTGGTTCCAATTATTGCGGAACGGGTCCTTGCCCTGCGCGCGCAACTCCTGCAGGCGCAGCAGGCGCACTGCGCGCAAGTCGTGGCTCACGTCGGAGACGGAAGGCGGGGCGGAAGGAGGCTGGCCGGGCACGTGGTCGCTCATGGGAAAACGGAGAACATGACACCCTACCCCTCCCTAGGCAAGGATTTGACGAACCGGGTGGTGTATCCGTTTGATGATTATAACCAGAAACGGGCGCAGCAAGACTGCGCCCCTACAAATGCATCCTGACTAAGCGCGCTATTCCGGATGTAGGGGCGCAGTCTTGCTGCGCCCGGCCTCGCGTAGCGAGGCATCGATAATAGCCGTGGGCTTTAGCCCACGGAAATCGCGACGGGCATAAATGCGTCGCGTAGCGACGCTTGAGATTGGCTTGAGCACCAGCAGGGTTTGGACTGGAATGACGACTTGTCGAACAATTCCCCATCGAAAGTAAATTCGCCCGCCGAGGCCGCTCCCGTCTCGGTTCCCCTGGCCGTGGATTTGGATGGGACGCTGATTTACTCCGACTTGTTGTGGGAATCTCTGGCCGTTTTGCGACGGCGCAATTTCCTCTGGATGCTGATGGTGCCCATTTGGTTTCTGCCCGGGCGGGCGAATTTGAAACGCCAGGTCGCTGCCCGCGCCACGATTGACCCCGCCCGCCTCCCCTATATCATCGCCTTCGTGGATTTCCTGCGCGCGGAGAAGCAACGCGGGCGCAAATTGGTGCTGGCCAGTGCGTCCGAGCGCGCCTTGGTCGAAAAAGTGGCGGCCTACGTCGGCCTTTTCGACGAAGTCTTCGCCAGCGATGGCCGCACCAACCTCCGCGCCCACGCCAAGTGCGCCGCGCTGACGGCACGGTTTGGCCCGCAGGGCTTTGATTATGCGGGCAATTCGCGCATGGACATCCCCGTGTGGGCCGGTGCGCGCAAAGCCATCGTCGTCAACGCCCCCCCCGCCCTCGTCCAAAAAATGCGCGCCACCGGCAAAGTCGCGGCGGAGTTCTTGTAATTCCGCTCGCTGAAAAACTATACGGCAGTCGCATTCCGCTTCCTATTTATAGAGTTGCCGTTGGCGCTTAATCCTGCGACAGTCCCCTTGCGGCCGGGTCCTATGCAACGCAGAACCGGTGAACTCCGCCAGGCCCGGAAGGGAGCAACGGTAACCAGGCTTCTCGTGTGCCGTAGGGTGCCTGGCCGTTTTTTATTGCCCCAATTCGAGGGTAACGCCCCCGCCATGGTTTGCTTGCGGCCAAGGTCTTTTGCTTTTACTTTTTAATTCATAATTTTTAATTCTTAATTATGACGGACGACCCCGCGCTTGCCACCCCGACCACCGCCGCCTCCGCCAGCGACGTGGGCATCGTGCGCCCGCAAGACTTTGTCTGCCGCGAGCCGTTCAAGTTCGACTGCGGCGCGGAAATCCCGGAATTCACCTTGCGCTACGAAACCTACGGCAAGCTCAACGCCGCAGGCACCAACGCCATCTACATCTGCCACGCCCTCAGCGGCGACCACCACTGCGCCGGGCGCAATGCGCCGGATGACCGCAAACCGGGCTGGTGGGACAACATCATCGGCTGGGGTAAGCCGATTGATACTAATAAATATTTTGTGATTTGCGCGAACTGCCTCGGCGGCTGCCGTGGCTCGACCGGCCCGGCCTCCATCAGCCCGCGCACCGGCAAGCGCTACAACCTCGATTTCCCCGCGCTGACCATCCGCGACATGGTCCGTGCCCACGCCAAATTGGTCGAACATCTCGGCGTCAAAAGCCTCGCGGCGGTTGTCGGCGGCTCCATGGGCGGGATGATCGCCCTGCAATGGGCGATTGATTTTCCGAATTCCGTCCGCGGTGTCCTCGCGCTGGCCACGACCGTGCGCCAGAGCGCGCAGGCGATTGCCTTCAACGCCGTCGGCCGCAGCGCCATCATGCAAGACCCGGCGTGGAACCACGGCGATTACCCGACGGAGGCCGGCCCCAACGTCGGCCTCGCCGTCGCGCGCATGATGGCGCACATCACCTACCTGTCGAACAAAAGCCTCGATTCGAAATTTGGCCGCGCCAAACGCGAATCCACCACCACCGGCAACGGTGGCGAAACCCCGGGCCACTTCGACGTCGAATTCGAAGTCGAAAGCTATTTGCAGCATCAAGGCGTGAGCTTTGTGAACCGCTTCGACGCCAACACCTATCTCTATTTCACCAAGGCGCTTGATCGCTTCGACCTGCATGGGCCGGATGGCCGATTGGAAGACGCCTTCAAACCGGTCACCGCGCGCGCGCTCATTGTCGGCTTCACTTCGGACTGGCTGTTTCCCAAAGAGCAAAACCAGGAAATCGCCCAAGCCATGCTCCGCGCGGGCAAACGCGCCACGTACGCCGAAGTCGCCTCCGACCTCGGCCACGATTCCTTCCTGCTCAACTCGCCGGATTTATACGCGCTTGTGCGCGCGTTCCTCGCGGCGGAAAATTCCCATATTGATAGCCATTTCCAGATTTAGTTTCCTCACCGCCAATCATACAGCGCCTTGTAAGTGATGGTTTTTTCCTCGTCGGGCTGGAGGGTGACCCGGAACTCAATGGTCTGCGCGTCGGTTTTGGTGAAGTCGTCTGACTTGTCCGTGATTTCCCAGTTCGTCCAGCGATAGAGGTGCTCGACCACGCGGATCTCCACCGGCTCTTTCTTATGATTGCGTAGCGTGATGGCAAAGGACTCCGTCGCCTGGCTGTTGCGGTTGTCGAGTTGGTAGTCCACGCGCTTGCGTTCACCCACCAAGTCAAAAGCATCACCTGTATACATGCGCACGAGTTCCCCTTCGGGGGTGTGGTCGAGGGTGTTCTCACCGACAAATTGGACACTATGGTCGGAATCATCGCTGCGGTAAAAACGCACCCGCCCGGCGGGCAGCGCAATGCCCAGGCCGTTTTCCTTGGTATTTTTAAACTCCCGCATGACCCAGACTTTCTTGTTCGACTGCGTGCCATATTCCGGATTGCTGCGGATGGAAACGGGATCCCAGCCGCGGAAATTGTCGAGCGCCGCGCCGTCGTAAACATACAACGTTTGCGCCTTAACATTTGTGGCGCGGATGAATTCAACCTGCTGGGTTTCGTGGTCATGGAGTGTCACCGGCTGGGCCAAAGTATAGAGGTGAAATTCATCAAAGGCCTTTTCACTTACGGGCGGCGCGCCAGCCGCGGCGTCGGCAGTCTTCGCAAATGCCATCATCCTCGGCTGCGGCGGCTCGATTTTATTGACATTACCCGCCATCAACTTGACGGTGGCGTTCGTAAATTCCTTGCCCGAATTATTTTGAAAGGTGACCCAGCCGACAAAATCCAGCGTGTCACTTTTTTCCGGCGCAATGAGGTTGTATGCGGCATCCCAACTCAACCCATTGGTAATGTAGCTCAATTCTGCATTGAACTTCGCCGGGGCGTCCGCCCCCAGTCGCCAGGTTAGTGTGGGCTTGAGAACAGTGTCGTCCGCCAGCTTGGGAAAAACCGGCTCACCCGGCAGAGAAAATCGCAATTGCTCACCCACTTCGATAATGGGCGTTTGATCACTGGGCCGGGGATTGTCTCCTTCATAGGAGTTGAATTCAGCTCCCGGCGTGAACCCGCTGCGGATGATTTTTCCTTGGATTGTATATTCCTTGTTGTCCTTGTCTTTGACGATGAAGTCTATCGTCTTCCCTTCGTTAAGCTGGAGCATATAGCCCACGGATAGTGTGTCCGCGCGGTAGCTCTGATTGAGGATGCGAAAGGCGGCCTTGCCTGCTGGGTCGCGCAATACCACGGAATCCGGCTCCAATTGCGTGGTCACTCCGGTGTACGGCACAACGTTTTCGCCCGCTTTAAGATCGAGCGGCACTTGGTCGCGCACGACGGCAAAGTTCTGATTATAAATGGTCAGCGACGCCTGGGCGCGCAACATCACCGGCAGGGCGGCGAGGGCAAAAATGATGGCAACGGGGAAAGTTTTCATGGCGTTAATAATGGGGACATAAACACTATGACAAACTTCATGGCTTTTTGTTAGATTATTTTTCATAGGTAACATTTTTACATTTTACGGGTTCATTGACTGTTGCCAAAGCAATCCCGGTTCCGTGTAATGAAGCGATACCCCCATTTTCCCCATGGATCGGCGTGAATTTATCATCAAAACCGGCTTGGCTGCAGCTGGCGGCGTGGTTGGCAGTTCACTAAGCGGTTGCGCGGGCACGCCCCTGCCCTCGCAGCCCCAAGGAATCGTTGGCAAAGCCGTTACCATTCTGGTCGATCCCGCCGACCCGGTGGCTACATCCGCACCGGCAAAATGGGCGGTGGAGCAATTGCGCGCGGCCTTATCCGCCCGGCAGCACATTGTCAATGTGGCCAAGAGCCTCGAAGAGGCGCCCTCCGGCGCCCTCTGCATTGTCGCCGCAGGCCGCACCCAAGCCATCGTGCTCGATGCTCGTGCCGTCGCTCCGCCCAATACTTCCGAAGCGCTGGCCATTGCCCCCGGCAGGCTCGGCGCGCATGACGCATTGGTCGCCAGCGGCGCAGATGCCCGCGGCCTCATGTATGCGCTGACGGAAATCGCCGACGCCGTCGCCCATGGCGATTCAGTCTTGTCCGTGCTTCCGACTCAAGACCAAACACCTTTGCCGCTGGTCGAGCGCCCCGCCAATAAAATCCGCAGCGTGATGCGAATGTTCGTCAGCGATGTCGAAGACAAGGCATGGTATAACGACCGCGATTTTTGGCGCAATTATTTGACGACGCTGGCCACGCAACGTTTCAACCGGTTCAACCTTGCCTTCGGCCTGGGCTACGATTCGCCCAGCGGCGTGCGCGATACTTATTTTTATTTTGCCTACCCGTTCCTGTTGTCGGTGCCGGGTTACAATGTCACCGCGTCCAACCTGCCGGATACGGAACGCGACGACAATCTCGCGATGCTGCGCTTCATCAGCGACGAAGCCGCCGCGCGCGGCTTGGAATTCCAACTCGGCCTGTGGACGCATGCCTATAATTTTCCCAATAGTCCGAATGCCAACCACACTATTTCCGGACTTAATGCGCAAACGCAAGCGCCCTACTCGCGCGATGCGTTGGCCATTATTTTGAAAGAATGCCCCAACATCACCGGCGTGACGTTCCGCATTCATGGCGAAAGCGGCGTGCCCGAGGGCAACTACGATTTGTGGAAAACGATTTTTGACGGTCTGGTGCAAAGTGGCCGGCGTGTCGAGCTGGACATGCATGCCAAAGGCATGGACCAACAAACCATTGACGTCGCACTGGGCACCGGCCTGCCGGTGGTGGTTTCGCCAAAATTCTCCGCCGAACACATGGGCCTGCCCTATCACCAGGCCTCCATCCGCCAGACCGAAATGCCGACGCGCACGCGCGGTGGTGGCGCCTTCGCGCAGAGCAATGGCGCCCGCAGTTTTTTGCGCTACAGCTACGGCGACTTGCTGACTGAAAATAGCAAATACGGCATTTTACACCGTATGTGGCCCGGCACTCAAAGAGTGTTGCAATGGGGCGACCCGGTCTTTGCCGCGGCCTATAGCCGGGCCGGTGGTTTTTGTGGCAGCCTCGGTCAGGAAATTTTTGATCCGCTCTCATTCAAAGGCCGCAAAGGCTCCGGCCTGCCGGGCGGGCGGGACGGATACAAAGACTTGTCGTTGCGCGCACCGGGCGGCGATTTTGAGAAATATGCCTACACCCTCCGTGTTTGGGGCCGCATGCTCTACACCCCCAGCGCCCAACAACAATCGTGGCAACGGCCCTTGCGACTGGATTTTTATGACGGTGCGGGGCCCATCGAACTCTCCCTTGCGCACGCCAGCCGCATCCTTCCGCTGGTGACCACCGCGCATCTGCCCTCAGCGGCCAACAACAATTACTGGCCCGAGATGTACGAAAACATGTCCATTGTGGAGGCCTCCTCGACCGATCCCTACACCGATACCCCCGCGCCCAAACGCTTCGGCACCGTCAGCCCGCTCGACCCGCAGCTCTTTCTCCGCATGGATGATTATGTGGATGAGCTGCTCAAGCCTGAAGTTGCCGCCTCCGGCAAATATACCCCTATCGAAGTCGCGCAATGGCTGGAGAATTTGGCGGATACTTCTGAAAAAGCTTATTCCACCGCCCTCAACGCCGTGCCGGATCGCCGGATTGGCCCGTGGAAACGTTACGCGCTCGACGTGACGATCCAAATTGGCCTTGGCCGGTTTTTCGCGAAAAAATTCCGCGCCAGTGTGCTCTACTCCATTTTCACCAGCACCGGCAATGCCGCCGCCTTTGCCGCCGCCCTGCACGAATACAACTCCGCCCGGAAAATTTGGTCCGACTTTGTGGATCTCATCGGCTCCGCTTATGTTTCGGACATGACTTATGGTGATGGCTGGTTCCAACGCGGCAATTGGGCTGACCGCCTCGCGCTAATTGACCAGGACATCAAACTCATGTCCACCCACCCCGCACCTGCGCCGACGGTGACCAACATGACGGATGACGCCATGGCGGATATTAT
This sequence comes from Opitutales bacterium, assembly GCA_035485355.1. GTDB lineage: Bacteria > Verrucomicrobiota > Verrucomicrobiia > Opitutales > JABDGR01 > JABDGR01. Next base: position 6,615 of record DATHOB010000280.1, read on the forward strand.
CAAACAGGTGACCAACGAACCCTCGGCAAGGCTAGCGCCCGGCGTGACCCATATATCCCCGCTGACCTTTCATCGCGGCACCGCAGTTCCCCTTGTGCTCTTGGGCACATCAGCAGACGCAGCACCCAAAACGGCAAAATTATATTACCGCCATGCTCAACAGGCCGAGTCGTGGAACGTCGCGGCCATGCAACAATCCCCCGATGGCTTCCATGCCGAAATTCCGGCCAGTTACACCGATTCGGCCTACGCTCTCATCTATTATTTCGAATTGCAACCCACCAAAGGCCGGCCGACGCTCTTTCCGGGCTTCAATTTCACCGCGGGCACCCAGCCGTGCATCCTTGGCGACACACCGTACCTTGTATTGCGGCAGACGGCCTGACCACGCACAGAATTATTTTTTACCGGAGTTTGCTGCTGCCGGGGCCGTGGATTTAGTAGGCGGCGTTGACTGCGGCGGACGGAGTTGGTCCAGCGTGGCCTTGTATAAATCCACGCCGTCGGCAAGTGCCATCGCAATTTGCTGGCGGTAGGCCGCCGTATCAATTTTCGCACGCTCCGCCGGATTGCTCAAAAATCCGCATTCCACCAGGATCCCTGGCATATCCAGTTCGTCGAGCACAATCAGGTTCTCGCGTTTAACCCCGCGATTGGCCGTGCCCAGCGCGCGCGTGACTGCCCGCTCGACGGAAAAACCCGCAATTGCGTTCCAGGCATCAAGGCGGTTCCCGGCGTGAATTTCCTTGGTAATCTTGGACTCATCCATGCTGGTCGAAGCCTGCCCGAACGGCGTTAAGATCATCGTTTCCGTGCCGGTGACGTAATCCTGATCGGCGTGATTGAAATGGATGCTGAGATAGAGGTCGGCCTTTACTCTGTTGGCCATGGCCGCGCGTTCCGCCTTATCCACATTTACGTCAGTGGTGCGAGCGAGGATGACTTCGTAGCCACGTTTGCGCAATTCATCGGCCACTAGGAACGCCACTTCCAGCGTATGCGTTTTTTCATTGTCAATCGCCTTGGCGCCGGCGCGCGCGCCCGGTGGAAAAACTTCCGTACCAGGGTCGTTTCCGCCATGCCCGGGGTCAATCACGATGCGGTGCAGTGCCGGAACCGGCCCGGGAATCTGCCCGGGCGAAAGCAAGGGGAAGATATTTTTATCAAAATCGCTTTGGGTGATATAGAGCATCCCCTGCTTGAGCATAACTGGGAAGCCCAGCGCCATGGGCTCGTTATTAAGCCGTAGCAGACGTTCACCGGCGGTGAAATCGAGTATGCAATATTTGTTCTGCAACTCCGCACTGCGCGCGGCCACTGGCCAGCTCAGTGTCATGCCATATTGCGCGGCAATGTCCGTCAGCGGACGGTAGGCTTGGCCATCAATGTTCACATCCGCAGCGTGAATTTTCGTGCCAAAACAAATCAAGCTGGCGACCAATACATACACCCAAGCGCGTCGGGTAATACACACGGCGAATGTCAACCAGGCTGGGGTGGCCTGCGGCATAGGACAAAAATTATGCCGTTACCCACCCATAGGCGGCTCCGCCGATGATAGCTTTGTCGGTGGCGGAGAATCTTTGGCCGCGCCTGATCCCGGCGCAGGGGGATGCGCATCATGCCCATGCTCGTGCCCGTGCTCATTTCCTTGGGGATGATCGGCGTGGTCGCGCGGCGTGTGGGTATGGCCGTGCGGGGCGGAGCCATCTTCACGCAAATTGTGTTTCCACTTTCGTTTGTTGGGCGGCAGCGGAGAAAGCGTGGCTTGAATGTTGCGCCCAAACAACCGCGCAGGCTGGTCCGCCAATCCGACATTCGTGAGATCGGCCAGTACGCGTTTCATCGTCTCAAAGCCGAGTTCCTTGTGTTCCATTTCGCGGCCTTTGAAAAAGAGCGTGAGCTTAACTTTGTCGCCGTGAAATAGGAACTCCTCAATATGCCGCAACTTGGTGACGTAGTCGTGCTGCTCGATGCGCGGGCGGAATTTGACTTCCTTGAGCTTGGAAGCATGCGCCTTATGGCTCTTCTGCTTCTTGCCTTCCTCGTACATGTATTTGCCGTAATCGAGAATTTTGCACACCGGCGGACGCTCACCGGGCGAAACTTCCACCAAGTCGAGCGTCTGCGCTTGCGCAATGCGCATGGCCTCACGTGTGGGCAAGATGCCGAGGTGCTTGCCATCGTGGCCGATGACGCGCACTTCGAGCGCGCGGATGCGCTCGTTCTTCCGCAATTGCGGCACAAAGGAACTGGGATGCGGACGGCGCCCTCCCATCGGGCGGGAACCAGAACCCATCGGCCGTGGACCAGAACCCATCGGCGGACGTGGAGCGGATGGGCGAACTGCCCCCGTAGGTGTGTATTGAACTGCCATTAGCGCAGGGGGTTGGGGAGGAGCCGTAAAGGCTGCCCTGCGAGATTCGATGTACTGTTCATGCGTAAGGTAAAACTCACGAAAAACCGGCGGTAGAGTAATGGTCAGCCTCCATCTAAATGAAATGGGGTCGGCTGTTCAACACAAAAAATCCGCGGCTTGCAACACTGCCCGAGGCGGCATACAGAATTGCAACCCAACCCATCCCCCTTATGAATGCCCCTTGGCTGAATTCCAAATCCACAACGCTGCTGGCTGGTTTAACTTTGGCTGCCGCCGCAGCGGGTTGCCAATCCGACACATCCAGCCAACCGACCGCAAACACGACGCACGGAGCAAAACCCAACATCCTCTTCATCCTCGCTGACGATGCCGGCTACGGCGATCTTGGCTGTTATGGTCAGAAAATAATCCAGACCCCCAATCTCGACAAACTCGCCACCCAGGGCGTCCGCTTTATGGATTTTTACGCCGGTGCGCCAGTATGCGCGCCTTCGCGCAACGCCCTCATGACCGGCCAGCACACCGGCCACACCATCATTCGCGGCAACGCCAAAGTAGACTTGCGCCCGGAAGACACTACCGTCGCCGAAGTGCTCAAAGCAGCGGGTTACACGACCGGCTTGGTCGGCAAATGGGGCTTGGGTTCGGAAAATTCCCCCGGCACCCCCAACAAAAAAGGCTTCGATTTCTTTTACGGTTATGTGGATCAGACCCACGCGCATAATTATTATCCGACGTTTCTCGTCCGCAATGAAACGCGCGAGCCCTTGCGCAATGTCGTGCCCAACATGGGTCAATACGGCCAGGGCGTCGCCTCGGTGAAAGTGGATTACAGCGACGATTTTATCCTCGCCGAAGGGTTGAAGTTCATGGAGGCGCACAAAAACGGGCCATTTTTCCTCTACTACGCTTCTACCCTTCCCCACGCCAATGACGAGGCCAAACCCAACGGCTCGGAAATTCCCAGCCAGGGCATTTACGCGCAAAAAGACTGGCCGGAACCGGACAAAGGCTACGCCGCGATGGTTACGCGCCTCGACGATGACGCGGGCAAACTGCTCGCCAAACTCGACGAACTGGGCATCGCCAACAACACCATCGTCATTTTCACCTCCGACAACGGCCCCCAGGCCGAAGGCGGTCACGACGCCGCCTTCTTTAATTCCTCGGGTGGCTTGCGCGGTATCAAACGTGATGTTTACGAAGGCGGCATCCGCGAGCCCTTCATCGCCCGCTGGCCCGGACACATCACCCCGGGCACGACTTCCAACCAGTCCGCCTATTTTGTGGATTGGATGGCCACGGCGTCCAGCATCGCGGGCGTGAAGCCACCCGACCACGGCGACGGCATCAGCTTTTTACCCGCCTTGTTGGGCGATGCAAAAGACCAGCAACAACACGATTATTTGTATTGGGAATTTTTTGAAAACGGCACTTCGCAAGCCGTGCGCATGGGCGATTGGAAAGCCGTACGCACCCCGATGATCACCGGCCCAATGCAACTCTACGACCTGAACACCGACGTCGGCGAGCAACACAATGTTGCGGCGCAGCATCCCGATATCGTCGCCAAAGCCGCCGCAGACATGGCCGAGGCCCACGTGCCCTCGAAGGAATTTCCCGCGCCCAGCGAAAAATAATTTCGGTAAAATTGCTTTGCCCTAAATAATATTATTGGCTCGGAGCGCGCTTTGGCCTGAATTGGTTGCGTCATGTCGTTGGATGACACCCCATCGCCTGATGCATCCGCTCCCGCCACCGTGGCCCGCCGCGCACCGGTCTTGTGGGTCGCCGTCGCCGTGCTGGCCGGTTATATTTGCGCGGAAGTCTGGCCGCACGCTCCGGTAAACATTCTTGCTGGAATTTCGTTGGTGCTCGCCGCCGCGGCCCTGGCCCTGGCCATTTTCGCGCCCCGACCGGAATTCCGCCCACGAAAACTTGTGCTGGGCTGGAGCGGATTGTTTTTAATCGCCGGAATTCTGCTGGCTTGGTCGTGGCACGAAGCACGCGTGCGCACTCCCGCAACCGAATGGGCCGCCCTGCCGCCGCGCGAAGCCAAGCTCACCTTGCGCATCACGCGCGATTTTGCAATCAGCCCCACCGCGGCGATTTATGCCAACGACACCACCTACGCCGGGGGCTTGGCTGAAGTGGTGAATGCTCCGGATGTTTTTGCCGAATTGCGGGGCGCGACCATTTTGTATCGCGTCCGTGTGAACGCCGATGACATCCCGCCACCCCGCGGCGCGACTATCGAGGTGAAAGGCGTGCTTGATTATTTGCCGACCCTCGCACTCGACGACCCGGCCAATCCGGTTACTCCATCCACCGCGCGATTCCGCGCCTACGTCCATGCCCAAGGGGCGTGGTTTGAATTGTCGCGTGGCATCCTGCAACATACGGTCTCACCACCCAATGCCTGGATGCGCTGGCTGGAAACCCAACGCGCGCATATTTTGGATATTCTTGGCAACGGTCCAAAATTTCTGGAAAGTTCCTATGGCAACGAATACAAGGCTTTGGTAGTAGGTGATGCCAGCCTGCTCGATCCAACCGAGCGTACCGCCTATACTGTCTCCGGCGGCATTTATCTCTTTGCCCTCAGCGGCCTGCACATCGCCATTTTGGCGGCAGCCCTATGGTGGGTGCTGCGGAAAATTCCCCGCCTGCCCCACTTCGTCGGTGAATTGTTAACCCTCATGGTCGCCTGGCTCTATGTTGAAATCGCCGGCGGCACCACCTCCGGCCACCGCGCGGCCTTGATGCTTACCTTTTATCTGGTCGGCAAATGGCTGGGCCGGGGGCGCAGCCCGCTCGCCGCCGTGCTGGCCGCAGGCGTGGCCACACTCATTGTGGATCCGCTCGCATTGGACAATTCCGGCTTCGAACTCTCCTACTCCGTGGTGCTGGGATTGATTTTATATGCCCCACTTTTATGGTCGGCCCTCCAAGCGCGTTGGCGACCGTGGCGCGATGTCCCGGCCCTGAGCCTCGCCCCGTGGCAAAAAACTGTGTTGTGGATTTGGGATAGATTGACCGGCCTGGCCGTGACATCGTGGACTGCTGTTCTCTGCAGTACGCCTTTGACCGCAGAATTCTCCGGAACATTCTCGGCCAATACAGTCGTTTTCAACTTGATATTTTTTCCTTTGGCCTGCGCGACCCTCTGGTCGGGCGCGATTGCCGTGGCAGTTGGAATATTCGGCATGCCGCCATTTATCTGGCTGGCCTGGATCGTCAACGCCGTAGGCTTATCGTTAATCGGCCTGATGCAAACCTTGGCTGGCATCGCGCCTCCGCGCCTCTCTACCAATTTGGAAATCATCCCCCCATGGGCTGGCTCCATCGCCGCTCTAGCCGTGCTGGCAGTGATGCTCCTCGCCCAGCCCAAAAACCGTCTGCCGCGGTGGTGGTATTTCGCGCTGCCGGTAATTATTCTGGAATTGTTGGCGCTTCTCTCCGTCCGGCTGCTCCCGCCGGGCTTGCAATAAAACCATTCCGTCGTTTTCATCGCTGATTATGAAAAGCGCCTACGAACTCGCCATGGAACGGCTCAATGCCGCCGAACCCGACGCCGCCCCCACCCTCACCCCCGCGCAAAAAAAGGTTCTCGCGGAAATTGACCAACGCTACAAGGCGAAGCTCGCCGAGCGCGAAATCTTCCTCAACCAGCAAATTGCCGCCGCACGCGCCGCCGGACAAGCCGAGGAATTCGAAAAATTGCGCGAACAACTCCGCCGCGAGCGCACCCGCATCGAAGAGGAACGCGAAGACGAGAAAAACAAAGCCCGTCGGAACAAATAACCGGCCAGCACCGCTGCCCAGGTTTACTTCCGTACGCGCTGGAACTTGGACTTGAACTTCTCCACGCGGCCCGCGCTGTCCACAAAGCGCTTTTCACCGGTGTAGGCCGGGTGCGAATCGCTCGTCACGTCGCGGACAACGACGTAATACTCCACGCCGTCAATGGTCTCCTTTTGCTTGGAGCGCATCGTCGAGCGGGTCAGGAATTTCTTGCCCGTGGACACGTCCACGAAACAGACCGGATGGTAATCAGGATGGCCTTCTTTTTTCACGGCGAAAAGGGTGTTGGAATGAAAATGGTTAACGATTCGTTATCAGCGGGTTAGGCATGGCAGCGGACGCCGCCAGCCTCACGCAAACTAGCCTTGGCGGGCTTTGAAGCGCGGGTTCGTCTTATTAATGACGTAGATACGGCCCTTGCGGCGCACCACCTGGCAACCCGGGTGGCGGTTCTTGAGGGATTTGATGGAAGAAGCAACTTTCATGGTAGGTAAGGCCGGAAATACGGCGGAAAAGGGTTGATAAAACCGTTTCAAGGGGTGCCTGTCAAATGAAAAGCGATTTTTATGCCTCCACCCCCCCCCAACCTTGCCAACGCAACCAACCATCGCAACGCAGCCAACGCATCCTTCACGTCTTTTTCAATTGGATGTTAAAATGTCGGCCATCAAAAGCCCGTGCCAGACTCTGGCCGGTCTCCGTTCTTTCCCAGTCTTCTCGCTGGCGTGCCTTGAGCGCGGCAACGCGAAATCCCAAGCAGACTTGCGAGGGATAATCGTGCCTAATCGTGCCAAAAAAAATTCTCATGTTCACCTTGTTCACTATTGTCGTCGTCCTCGCCCGGGCTTTCCTGAACGCTCTTACTTGCTCGGCGGCGCGACGACTTTGGAGAACACCGCCGGTTGCTGCTCCGCCGCGTTGAGCTTGGCGGTAAGGTTCGCCATATCCGAGGCCAGCGCCGCAAAATTATGCGTCAAATGCGCCAGCGACGGGTCGCTGGGGCTGATCTGCGTGCGTGTCTGGGCGAGGGCGTTGTCCGCTTGCTGAAGTTCCTGCCGCAGCGTTTGGTTCATGCCAATAAAGTCCTGGCTGGAGGAGAGGAATTGTTGGTCGGCCAGCGCAATACTATCGTGGTAATTGTTGAGCCGTGTGATGAAATTGTTAAACCGGCGCTGCCAATCCGCCCCGTCGAACTGCGCCAGCGGGGTCAGCGTCTTGACCACATTTTGATGATATTCGTCAAAGGGTATGGCGGTGAGTTTGGAATCGAGCGAATCGACAAAATCCATCGTCTGCCCGATTTCCGTTTTGAAATCATAACTCGGCAGCCAGGCAACCACGTTCTGGATTTTCTCCCGTCCCGAAACCGCCTTCGAGGCAATCGTCGGAATCACCGGCAAGTCCGATGCGGCGACGAGGGCCGGAGCCGGTGGTTTGGCGTAGTATTCCAATTCCACAAACATCCCGCCGGTGAGATAGCTGTCCGTCTGCAACTGCGCGCGCAGGCCGCGCCGCACCTCGTTAGCCAGTACATCCGGGTTGGTCAAGTCCTCCAACACCCCCAACTGGCGTTGCAACCGGTCCGCATTCAATTCGATGACCACCGGCACATTCTCATTGCCCCCGGGCTGGGAGCCGAGGCGAACGGACTTCACCGAGCCAATGGGCACACCCATGAAATCGACCGGCGAACCGGGCCCTAGGCCGCTCACTGTGTCCCCGAAATAGAGCACAAACGTTTCGTGTCGGGCGAATGTGTCCCGCCCGCCAAACGCATAGATCATGACCGCCCCCACCACGGCCGCGCCGAGGGTGAAGGCTACAACCAGCGGTTTGCGGGCGCGCAGACTCATGCTGCAAAATTAAATAAATTCGCCGAATGATGCTACATCAAAAAACACGGAGTGTTTACTGCAATTGGAAGTCGAGGGTAATTTCCGCGTATGCGCGCATCGGTGTCGTCCCTTGATACGCAGGGTTGAAACGGTATTGGCGAATCGCGTCCACCGCCGACGCATCCAGCAGCGGATAGCCGGAGCTTTTGATGATTTCCACTTTGTCGAGCGAGCCAAGCTCGTTGATGTATAATCCCAAAGTAACCGTGCCGTGCTGGTGTTGGCGGCGGGATTGTAAGGGATATTCCGCCTCGACGCTCGTCTTGATCGAAGGCTTCGAAACATTCACATATTTGGGGGCCTGAGGCATGGTCGGCACGAACGCGACGGGAGCTTGCACAATCGGCGCGGGCGCGGACACAGGTGCGAGCAATGGTTCCGGTGCGGATTGGACCGACGCGGGTGTTGGCAATGTTAGCGCCTCCGGTAGCGAAGGCGGAGTTGGAACCGGTGACAGTTGGCCTACTGGCTTCGGCGCAGATTCCTCGACTTGGGGCGGCGGCGGCTCCGATGGTGGTGGGGGCAGAGGAGCTTCGACAGTTCGTGGCGGCGCGGCAGCCAGGGTGACT
>DATHOB010000281.1:0-2390 GCA_035485355.1 Opitutales bacterium
TGCCCACGCCCGGCGGCCTCGTCAACCAAGTGGCCATTGATTTGCCCCGCACCGATCTCGACGCCAAATCCGACAATGATGTGTCGCTAACCGCCACCCCGGGGGCGGACGGCAAACCGCACGTCACTGCGAATTTTGCGCCCGACGTCACGCCCATTCTCCGCTGGTCGCCCCGCGCCCGCGATTTGAGCGCGGAAAAACCGGAGTACTATGCCGACTGGCGACAATTGTACGCGCCCGCCGCCGGGATTGTGGATGGGCTGCATGATGTGAACATCCGCCTCGCCCAGGGGCAGATCAAGGAACTCGTATTCAGTGTGCCGGTGAATCTGACCATCTCCCAAGTGGATGCCGCCGCCCTGGCCTCGTGGCGCTTCGACCCCGACCAACACAAACTCCACGCCTACTTCGATTCCGCCCGCACCAGCGCCTTCGAAGTCGTCATTCACTCACAGGCCTCGACCCAGACGCTGCCCTACACCACGCCGCTCGTTCCCATCCGGCTCGATGGCGCGGCCACCGATACCGGTCTGCTCGCCCTGGCCACCGGTTCGGAAGTTGAATTGGGCACCATCACGCCTGCAAATCTCACCACGGTCAACCTCGACGATTTTCCCGTGAACATTGCCCGCGCCATCGCTCCACAGGGCGATACAGACACCGTGCGCCGCGCTTATTCCTATGGCGGGGCGGAACCGGTGTTGCAGGCCGAGGCGCTCGCCGTTGAGCCCGATGTGCGCGTCGATTCCCTCCAACGCCTGTCCCTCGGCGCCGACCGTGTCCTACTCGCCGCGCATCTCAATGTCACCGTCACCCGCGCGGGAATTTTTAAATTGAGTTTTCCGCTGCCCAAAGGCTTTGAACTCGAAACAGTCAGCGGCGACCAATTGAGCCATCAAACCGAATCCACCGTGGGCGCGGATCGCGTCATCACACTCAACCTCAAAGGCAAAACCATCGGCAACCTCGGCTTCGACATCCAACTTAGCGCGCCCGGACTGACCGCGCAGCAAAACTGGCCCGCCCCGCGCTTGAACATTACCGAGGCGAACAAAAGCAGCGGCCAACTCATTCTGCTGCCCGAACTCGGCCTGCGCCCGCAAATACGCACTCGCGACAATCTTACCCAGATGGATTTGAAGAGCCTCAATATTGACACGCCCGGCGCGCTCGTTTTCCGCCTGCTGCAAAACGACTGGTCGCTCGCGCTCGATATCGAGCAAGTCGCGCCGCACATCCAAACCGATGTGTTGCAGGACGTGACCGTGCGCGAAGGCTCGACGGAAGTGCGCGCCAATGTGAACTACGAAATCGACAACGCCGGAGTGCGCGAACTGCGTCTGCAAATTCCCGCGGGCGCGCTGGGCGTCCACATCTCCGGCCCGCAAGTCAGCGACTCCGCGCCGGTCGACGGCTCGCCCGGGCAATGGCTCGTGCACTTGCAACGCCGCTCCATCGGCGCGCTCGCCCTTTCCGTCACCTATCAATTACCACCCGCCGGCACGGACAACCAACTGACCATCGCCGGGCTGCAAACCCTCGGCGTGGATTTGCAGCGCGGCTATGTGGACGTGCGCTCGCGGGGCCGCCTCGAAACGCGCGTCGCCACCCCGCCGTCGAATTTGCAAGCCACCGATTGGGAATCCATCCCCGCGGCCTTGCGCCATGATTTTGACGGCAATGCGCCGAGCCAGACTTTCCGCGCCGTGGAGCCGGGCTTCACGTTGCCGGTGCAAATTGTGCAACACGAAGCGGCCAAGGTGCTGCCCGCGCGTGTGGAATCCGTGCACATGCGCTCGCTGGTCGCGCCCGACGCGCAGTTGCTCACCGAAGTCACCGTCAGCCTTTTCCCCGGCGACGAGCGCAACCTCGCCGTCACGCTGCCCGCGGATAGCAAATTCTGGTTCGCGTTTGTGAACGACAAAGGCGTTTCTCCCAGCCAAGGCCAGGCGGGCAAGAATGAAATTCTGCTGCCGTTGGAACCCAACCCGCTGCCCAGTCAGGCCGCCACCGTGGAATTCCTTTACCAGCAAAAAGCCCCGGCGGGCGGGGCGTGGAACAACGCCAACCTCGCCGGCCCGAGCTTCGATCTGCCGTTGCAAAACATTTCCTGGCAATTGCTGCTGCCCGACACCTGGAAAATATCCCATTGGGTGGCGGGCGCGTGGCAAAAAACCAGCGAGGACGGCAAGGTCATCGCCAACGAGGCCACCTTTGCCGATTACCAACGCAATGAAAGTGTGCGGTTGGACAAACAAAACGCCGAGGCCGAAAACTTCCTCGCGCAGGGCAACCAGCTCCTGCTCCAAGGCCAGCAAATGCAGGCCCGCAGCCTGTTCGACAGCGCGTTTCAAATCTCGCAAAAGGATTCCGCGTTTAACGAAGACGCC
>DATHOB010000282.1:0-3683 GCA_035485355.1 Opitutales bacterium
CCGCACCAGCCCCACGATCGGGTCGAAAATGTGTCCGGCTTCGACTTCAACCTCAAACTTGTCGGCCAATTTGCTTTCCTGTATTGCGTGGACCACCCGCGGCAGCAAATCCGCGTCGCGATGTCCGCCACCCGCATCGCGCCTAATCCTCCGGCAGCTTCTGCCGCGCCGGCGCCCAGCGCGTCGTCCGCCCGCCGATCTCCGCGCACGCGAGCGGCTTTTTCGTCCGCGGGCAAACCCCGCCCGCCCGCCACCGGTGGTTGAAGAGCCACGAATCCGGGATGTTCGCATTCATGTCCGGCGGCAATTTCCCGCCCTGGCCCGCAATCACGCGCAACGCGTCGCGGGTGACTTCCTGAATCGTCGCGTGTAATTTTTTCGCAATCTTCGGCGTTGCCGCTTTTCCCGCTGGCAGCGCCGGGTGGATGCCCGCCCGCCACAGAATTTCATCCGCCATCCAATTCCCGATGCCGGGAAAATAACTTTGGTTGAGCAACACCGCCTTGACCGGCGCGCGCCCATGCCGCGCCAGCACCCCGCGCACAAATTCCGCCGTGAATTCCTTCCCCAAAATTTCTCCCGGCAAATTTTGCAACCACGGCGGCCGTTCCGCTTTCATTCCCGCCCACGCCCGCACCCGCCCAAATTGCCGCGGGTCATAAAACACCAGCGTCCGCCCCGCCACCCGCAACACCAGCGCGTCATATTTCTGCGCCACGTATTCTTTGGGCTCAATGCGCAGCTCCCCCGACATTCCCAAATGGATCCCCACCCACAAATTTTTCCCGCGCTCCTTTTTCATTTTGAACACGAACCACATCTGCTTCCCATGCGTGCCGGACTCCGCCATCCGCGCGCCTTGGAGTTGCTTTGCCAACGCCCTCGCCCCGCCGGGAAATTCTTTTTTCAAATACCGATACACCAACGAACGCTCCGCCACTTCGGCCTTGTCCACGCTCCGCCCCGCGCCCAACCCAGGAGCGTAGCGACGGGAACCGTCCCACCAGCGCCGCCGGTAAAAATCCACTTCCGCAAGTTCGGGCATGTTAGAATTGAGTTTGGACAGAATTAACAAAATGAACAGAATTACTTTTTCAAATTCAGCAAGGGTCAGTTTCTTAATTCTCTTAATTCTGTAATTCTGTCTAAAATACCCTCCTCCGTCCCCTCGCTTTCTTTTCTTAATTCTCCCAATTCTGTAAATTCTGTCAAAAAAATCCTTCCGGCTCCTTTTCATAATTTTCCCAATTCTGTAATTCTGTCAAAAAATCTCCGTGCCCACCGCATCGCCAACTTTCCTCGACTGGGGTCGCACCGACTACCGGGCCGCGCTCGCCCGCCAGGCCGCACTCCTCGAGGAACGCAAGGCCGGCCGCGCGCCCGACACCCTCATTTTCACCGAGCACGACCCCGTCTTTACCCTCGGCGCGCGGCGCGGCGCGGAGAAAAACGTTTTGTGGGACGCCAAGACGCTCGCCAAAAATAAAATTGAAGTGATCGAAGTCTCCCGCGGCGGCGACGTCACCTATCACGGCCCCGGCCAAATCGTCGGCTACCCCATCGTCTCGCTCGAACCCCGGCGCGACCTCCACGCCTACCTCCGCCTGCTCGAGCAAACCCTCATCAACTCCCTGGGCCGCCTCGGCCTCGCCACCGCGCGGCGCAAAGGGCAGACGGGCGTCTGGGTTGGCCAGCGCAAAATCGCCGCCATCGGCGTCGCCGCGCGCTCGTGGATCGCCTGGCACGGCTTCGCGCTCAATGTGGATGGCGACCTCGCGCCCTTCACCGGCATCATCCCCTGCGGCCTCGGCCCCGAAATCGGCGAAGTCACCTCCCTCGCCCGCGAACTCGGCGAAAAAAATCTGCCGTCGAAAGATGAAATTAAAAAAGTAATCGCGGAGGAATTTTGGAGTTTATATCAGGATTATTTGTCCACGAATGGACACGAAAATATACGAAAGAAAAAACGCTAGCTGCTTGTTCCCTGAAGACAAAAAATGTCGGGTCATGAAATGCCCGTTTGTTCTCGTTTTATTATTGTGATAAAGGATAATTGCAGCTTGCGATAAATCGCCTTTGCGATGAAAATTTCGCTCAGTTCCTATGCGCAACTCCCCTAAATCCCCGCGCGTCATTTGCCAGATGGCGTCAACTGGCCTGCTTGCTACCAGCCTGTTAATGTCCGGCTGTTTTTCGGCGTTGAATGATTGGGGCGAGGGTCTGAGTGATGGCCCTGGGTCCGGATCATCCGGCAGAACCAAAGCCGCCGTGCTTGACGTTGTGACCTTTCCCATCCAAGCACCCTTGCTGGCAGTGTTAGTCGTGACCTCGCCCATAGGAATGATTAAGCGCCATAATGAGGAAGCAGAACAAAAACACATCGCCGATTTGCGCGCTCAACTCAAAGCCAACCCCGCGCAAGGATTGGATGAAAAATGGCTCACCTCCAGTGATCAGGATAAAGTTCAAGCCATGCGCGAATCGCTGAGTGAAGATATTGCATTCTATCCGGAGCCGATTAAGAACCGTGTTTTTGACGAAATTCCCGACTATCGAACGGCGATATTTAAGGACAAATCCTGCTTCGCCGACTTTATTGCCGCGCATTACGAGGCCGTTTTGACTCAAGATAATCCCACTAAACCCGAAGTATTTGTGGCGATGCTCATGAATCCTAACACGCCGCTTTCGGTTTTGGACAAGGCATTTAACGACACTCCCAAGCACCGCGTGTATATTTTTTTAAGCCCTGCCTGCAATTCGACCGAATTCATTGAAAAACATTTTACCGAAGTCTCCCAGCAGTCGGACGACGGGGGCAACACCCTTCGCGCACTCCTGCAAAATCCGTTTGTATCGGATTCCGATTTGCAAGTGGTGGCTCAAGACTCTGAAACGTATGGCCAAAATTCCGCGCTGGCGCGCAACATCCTTAATCGCAGACAAACAGCAAGTAAGCGAACCACGCAGCTGCAGCGCGGGCAGTAATTCTCGTCCCGCTGGTGGCCGAGTGCTTTTTTGCTGCCAATTCGTGCCGATTCGTGGATAATCCCCCCTTTCATGGAACCGACCGCCCGCAAGCCCGACTGGCTCCGCGCCAAGCTCCCCGCCGGCCCGCGCTACCGCCAAACGCGCGAGCTGGTGGACAGCCATGACTTGCACACCGTCTGCCAGTCCGCCCAGTGCCCCAACATGGGCGAATGCTGGTCCCGCGGCACCGCGACGATCATGATTTTGGGCAACATCTGCACGCGCTCCTGCACGTTTTGCGCGGTGCAGACCGGCCGCCCCACCGAGCTCGACTTCGGCGAGCCCGCCCGCGTGGCCGACGCCGTCGCCAAGATGGGCCTGCGCCACGCCGTCATCACCTCCGTCGCGCGCGATGAATTGACCGACGGCGGCGCTTCCATCTGGGCCGCGACCATTCGCGCCGTGCGCGCGGAAAATCCCCACACCGCCATCGAGGTGCTCATCCCCGATTTCAAGGGCCGCTGGCAGGATCTCGAGACCGTCCTCGAGGCGAAGCCCGATATTCTCAACCACAACGTCGAGACCGTCCCGCGCCTCCACAAGCAGGTGCGTCCGCAGGCCAAGTACGAGCGCTCGCTGGAGATGCTCCGCCGCGCCAAGGCCGCCGGGTTCGTCACCAAGTCAGGCCTCATGCTCGGCATCGGCGAGCGGGA
>DATHOB010000283.1:0-6012 GCA_035485355.1 Opitutales bacterium
AAACTGAAATCAATCGACAACCACCTCGACACCACTTCCGGAACCATCCGGGTTCGCGCCATTGTGGACAATACTGATGGCGTGTTGACGCCGGGGATATTTGCCCGGGTGCGTACTGCTGGCTCGGCCTCCAGCAACGCCATTCTCATAGATGATCGGGCCGTGGGCACCGATCAGGACAAAAAATACGTCCTGGTCGTCGACGACGCCAACAAGGTGGCCTATCGCGAGGTAAAACTTGGGCCCATTGTCAATGGATTGCGCGTTATCCGCTCCGGCTTGCAGTCGGGCGAGCATATCGTGGTCAACGGCCTCCAGCATGTGCAACCCGGCGATGTGGTTGCGCCAACCGCGGTTGCCATGGACAGCCATCAACGGACCGTTGCGAAAATGTAATCCTCCTACTGGGCAAATTTACCTGAAACTGCCATGAACATTTCCAAGTTTTTTATCGACCGGCCCATTTTTGCGGGTGTGTTGTCGTCCCTGATTTTGATCGGCGGCTTGATCGCCATGCAAAATCTGCCCATTTCTGAATATCCAGAGGTGGTGCCGCCGTCAGTTGTCGTCAAGGCGCAGTTTCCCGGGGCCAATCCGGAGACGATTGCGGAAACAGTCGCGGCGCCGATTGAAGAGCAAATCAACGGCGTCGAAGGCATGTTGTATATGTCGTCGCAGGCAACGTCCGACGGGCTGATGACGCTGACCATCACGTTCAAACTGGGCACATCACCAGACCTCGCCCAGCAATTGGTGCAAAACCGGGTCAACCAGGCGCTGCCTCGACTGCCGCAGGAAGTGCAACAATTGGGCGTGACGACGGTGAAAAGTTCACCAGACCTGACAATGGTGGTGCACTTGCTTTCGCCGAACAACCGATACGATATGACGTATTTGCGCAACTACGCCATTTTGAATGTGAAGGATCGACTGGCGCGCTTGCCCGGCGTGGGCGATGTAGAACTTTTTGGCGCCGGCGATTATTCCATGCGTATCTGGCTCGATCCGCACAAAATGGCGGAGCGTGGGCTGGCCGCGAGCGATGTGGTCAATTCCATCCGGCAGCAAAATGTGGATGTGGCCGCCGGGGTAATTGGCGGACCGCCGTCCGATCAGGGCGTGGACTATCAAATCTCCGTCCATGCGCAGGGTCGTCTCGTGTCGGAAGATGAATTTGGCGACATTATCGTCCGGACCGCGCCGGACGGTGCGGTGACGCGACTGAAAGACGTCGCCCGCATTGAATTAGGCGCGAGTGAATATGCCCTGCGCTCGCTACTGGATAACAAGTCGGCGGTAGCGATTCCCATTTTTCAAGCACCGGGCTCAAATGCCCTGCAAATCTCGGATGACGTTCGCCGTACCATGACTGAGTTGTCGAAAGACATGCCCGAAGGAGTAACCTACCAAATCGTCTATGACCCGACGCAATTTGTCCGGGCCTCAATCCATGCCGTGGTCGAAACGCTGCTCATTGCGATTCTCCTGGTGGTGATTGTGGTCATCGTCTTTCTCCAAACCTGGAGAGCGTCGCTCATTCCGCTGCTGGCGGTGCCAGTTTCAGTGATTGGCACGTTTGGAGTCATGCTGCTCCTGGGCTTTTCGGTAAATGCGCTAAGCTTGTTTGGCCTCGTGCTGGCCATCGGCATCGTCGTGGATGACGCCATCGTCGTGGTGGAAAATGTCGAACGCAATCTGGAGCGTGGCTTGTCCCCGAGGGAGGCCAGCTACAAGGCGATGAGCGAAGTATCCGAACCCATCATCGCCATCGCATTGACACTCGCGGCGGTGTTCGTGCCGCTGGCCTTTGTCAGCGGTCTGACCGGCCAGTTCTTCAAGCAATTTGCACTGACGATTGCGATCTCAACGATTATTTCCGCCTTCAATTCACTTACGTTGTCTCCCGCTTTGGCCGCCATGCTGCTCAAGAAGCATGGCGCGAAGAAAGACAGTTTTCAGCGGCTGATCGATTTCCTTTTCGGCTGGTTCTTTCGTCCGTTTAACCGGGTGTTCCATCGCGGTTCCACATCCTATGAAACAGGAGTAAAGGCGACGTTGCGGCATAAAGCAGCCATGCTGGTCATGTATGCTCTACTCATCGGCGCGACTCTTTTTCTATTTCACACCGTCCCAGCGGGTTTTGTGCCGGGGCAAGACAAGCAATATCTCGTCAGCTTTGCCCAGCTTCCGCAGGCCTCGACTCTGGATCGGACCGAGGACGTTATCCGCCAGATGAGCAAAATTGCCCTGGAGAATCCGAATGTAGAGTCCGCCGTGGAATTTCCGGGATTGTCCATTAGCGGGTTCACAAACAGCCCGAGTGCGGGAATCGTGTTTGTTACCCTCAAGCCATTTGACCAACGCAAACGCGCCGACCAAAGCGGGTTCGCCATCGCGCAGCAGCTCAATCAACAATACGCAGCAATCCAAGGGGCGTATATCGCTGTATTCCCGCCACCCCCCGTCCAGGGGCTGGGCACCATTGGCGGGTTCAAACTGCAATTAGAAGATCGCGGAGCATTGGGTACCGACGCCTTGAACGACGCCGTCAATGCATTCCTCGCCAAGGCCCGTCAAGCACCTGAATTGACGGGGATGTTCTCCGGATTTGAGATAAACGTGCCACAATTAAGCGTGGATGTCGATCGAACGCGGGCGCAACAGTTGGGGGTCTCGATTCCCGACGTGTTTGATACTCTACAAATCTATCTCGGCTCCCTCTATGTGAATGACTTCAACAAGTTCGGCCGCACCTATCAGGTTTTGGTGCAGGCCGACGCGCCCTTCCGGGCGCATGCGGAAGATATTGGCTTGCTGAAAGCGCGCAATAACAAGGGGGAAATGGTGCCGCTAACTTCGCTGCTGAATATAACCCAGAGTCACGGTCCAGATCGGGCCATGCGCTACAACGGCTTCCCGACGGCGGACATCAATGGTGCGCCTTCCCTCGGTTTCAGCACTGGGCAAGCCCAGGCGGCGATCGAACGAATCGCGGCGGAGACCTTGCCGCGCGGTATCGGCTACGAGTGGACGGAAATCACCTATCAGGATAAAATTGCCGGTGACACGCTTTTTGTCATCTTGCCTTTGTCGGTCTTGCTGGCCTTTCTCGTCCTCGCGGCCCAGTACGAAAGTCTGGCGTTGCCACTCGCGGTCCTCTTGATCGTTCCCATGGGTTTGCTTTCGGCCATCACGGGAGTTTGGCTGACGAAAGGAGACGATAACATCTTCACTCAAATCGGCTTGGTCGTCCTCGTTGGCCTGGCGTGCAAAAACGCCATTCTAATTGTCCAGTTTGCCAGCGAGCTTGAACATCAAGGCCGGGGCATCTACGAAGCTGCGGTGGAAGCGGCCCACCTGCGTCTGCGTCCGATTCTGATGACCTCCATTGCCTTTATCGCCGGAGTGATTCCCCTGGTTCTTTCCACCGGTGCCGGCGCGGAAATGCGCCATGCGATGGGGGTGGCCGTTTTCGCTGGCATGATTGGCGTAACCAGCTTCGGACTCTTCTTGACCCCGGTATTCTACGTGCTCTTGCGCACGCTGGCCACAAAGTTGAAACGCCATGCCGACCCGACCAGCGATGCCGAAACTGCAACCGTCGCAGTGAGTCAACTGGAAGAAGCTAAAAGTTCTGCTCTGCTACATTAGATTGGGGCTTGATTAGCGTCCCGGACGCTGTAGCTCGTCTAATCCAGGCCGCTGAATTGAGGCATCACTCCCAATCGGGCGGACTTGCCACGCGTGCGGTCTTGGTTCATGCTCGCTGTTTCCGCTCCAAGCGGGCGGCTTTCCCCCCATGAAGTTTTTTTATGTGATTCGCCAGCGACGTTCTGCCCTCGCTGCGGTGTTTTTGCTGTGTGCGGTGGCCTATTTTGCCTATTCGTTCATCACTGGTCACGAATTTACGGCGTTTGCACTCGTGCAGGGCTATGCTCCCGGCGTGGCGGCCACTGGGACGCAGGCGGCGGTGCGCAATGATTTCGACACGAACGTGCGCATTCTTCAGTCTATGGAGCTTTCGCAGAATGTGGCGGCGAAGCTGGATCCCGCCATGCGGGGCCGTTTGCTCGCACCGTACGGTTCGGCGCTGCACCTTGGCCCAAGCCCCAGTGTGGAGGAAATTTTGCTCGAAGGCCGCACCATCGGCAAGGCGGCGTCCGATCTCAATCTCGACATTGGGTTCCAACACCCCGATCCGGTCGCCGCGGCCTTTGTGGCCAATGCGCTGGCGGAGGAATTCGTCCGCCAGCACGACGCCCTGAACGACGGCAACATCAAAAAGGCCATTGCGCCCCTGCAAGACCACGCCGACGAATTGAAAAAACAAATTGCCGACATCCAGGCCAGCATGGATGAGATTACCAAAAATTATGGCGTTACCAATATGGCGGCGTCTTCCGGCATTGAGATTGAGGATGCGCTCAAGGAATTGAACAAGAATGTCATCACCAACAAGGCCGCACTCGACAAACTGGCCGCGCGCGACCAGCAAATCCGCGATCAAGTGGCCGCCCAGAATCCCCTTTGGCAATTGGATTTTATTGGCAGCGACGAACACATCATCTCGCTCATCCAGACGGTGCGGGCGCTTAATGACCAATCCACGGCTATTGTCGCCCAAGGATACGACCCCACGGCGCCCATCGTCACCGAGGCCAAGGCCGCGGTGGATACGGCCATTCAGAAATTAAATGTCGAAAGCCAAGCGATGGCGCAGCGGATAGATTCGGATTTTCAAGTCGCCCAAAGCACCTACGACCTTTCCGTCTCCCATCTGGCCGACATGCAAAAACACGCCAACGACGTGTCACAACAGCGCGTGAAATATGACTCGTTGCACAGCGATTTGGAAACCGCGCAAAAAAAATATGGCGACCAGACCGTGGCCATTGACGAGGCACAACGCCAGGCGAAGCTCTCCACGGTAAGCTACTCAATCGTCGCCCGGGCGGATGCGCCGCCAGTTCCGGATGCGAAACCGTGGCTGAAAATGAGCCTCACCAGCCTGGGTTGGGGCCTGGGTGGGGGATTGCTGGCCGCAATGGCATTCACGATATTCCTCCCGCCCCCCGCCGCCCAGCATCAGGAATATGAGCGCCGCCGCCGTCGCCACCGCCACTTCAGTTCTTCTTCCAGTCGCCGAAAAGGTAGATAGCGCCTATGAATTCCCAATCACCCATTACTTCCCACGCCGCCCTGCGCAAATGGGTTTCAAAAATGACCGAGATGTGCCGCCCTGCGGCAGTGCACTGGTGTGATGGTTCGGAGGCCGAGGCGGAGAAGTTGTTCGCGGAAATGGTGCAGCGCGGCATGGCCATCAAGCTCAACCCCGCGAAGAAACCCAACAGTTATTTGTTCCGTTCCGACCCGCGCGACGTCGCCCGGGTGGAAAAGCGCACCTTCATGTGCCCGACGAACAAGGACGACGCCGGCCCGACTAATAATTGGGAGGAGCCGCGGGAGATGCGGCACAAGCTCGTCGGTCTGTTCACGGGTTGCATGGCCGGGCGCACGATGTATGTGATTCCCTTTTCCATGGGCCCCGTTGGCTCACCGCTCGCGCACATCGGCGTGCAGGTTACGGATTCGCCCTACGTCGTCGTCAACATGCGCATCATGGCGCGCGTTGGGCAGCCTGTGCTGGATGTGCTGGGCGAGAAAGGCTTTTTCGTGCCGTGCATCCATTCCGTCGGTTGCCCGCTGCAACTCGGGCAAAAGGACGTGCCCTGGCCGTGTAATCCGGACAATACCTACATCGTGCATTTTCCGGAGGAACGCAGCATTGTTTCCTACGGTTCCGGCTACGGTGGCAATGCCTTGCTGGGCAAGAAGTGTCTCGCCTTGCGCATCGCCTCCTGCATGGCGCGCGACCATGGCTGGTTGGCCGAGCACATGCTCATCCTCGGTGTGGAAAGCCCCGAAGGCGAAAAGACGTATGCCGCCGCCGCCTTCCCGAGCGCCTGCGGAAAAACGAATTTTGCGATGATCATCCCGCCCAAGGAAATGAAG
>DATHOB010000284.1:0-4425 GCA_035485355.1 Opitutales bacterium
CCGGGCCGTGGTGGACAATCGTGGGCCCAAACAATTTCAACACCGGTTCCGCGCGCGCAAATGCCGCCGCGTCGCCCCCGACCATAATGGAAAGCTGCGCGTTGCGCGCGCCGATATCCCCGCCCGTCACTGGCGCATCCAGCGCCGCCAACCCGCGCGCTGCCGCCGCCTTTTCAATTTGTTTGGCCAGTGCCGGAGTCGAAGTCGTCAAATCCGCCAATAACGTCCCTGGCGCGGCGGATTTTATCAATCCCTTATCCCCCAAATACACCTCCTCCACATCCGCGGGAAAGCCCACCATGGTGAAAATCAACCGGCACTGCGCGGCCAGCGTAGCTGGTGAATCCGCCCAGCGCGCCCCGGCGGCCAACACGGAATCCGCTTTGGCGCGCGACCGCGTGTATACGACGACAGAGTAGCCCGCTTTAAGCAAGTGCCCGGCGAGGTTCTGGCCCATGACCCCCAGCCCGATAAAGCCAATCGCCCCGCCCTCGAATTTCTGCCCGCCCGCCGTTCCAGTAGTTGTGCTCATGCACGCATTTTGGGAGCCGCCCGCCCCAGCGCAATTTTTATCGCAAGGCCAGCCATGCTGATATATCGATTTTTGAATCCTTAGGGGATCAATGCCCACCCCATCCCTGCCGTTCTGTTGCTCACCCTGCCTCAATTCTTACTTTTTAATTCTTACTTCTTAATTCATAATCGCCCCTCATGCTGTTCCAACCCCAACGCCTGCTCCTTATCGCCGGGCCGTGCTCCCTCGAAAGCGAAGCCACCTGCTGCGCTGTGGCCGACGTCCTCGCGCGCCTGCGCCATGCCGACCCGGCGCTGAATATTGTCTTCAAAGGTTCGTTCGACAAAGCCAACCGCACCTCCGGCAAAGGCAAGCGCGGGCCCGGCCTCGCGGCGGGACTCAAGCTGCTCGCGATGGTGAAGAAAAAATACGGCTTTCCGGTGGTCACCGACATCCACCTTCCAGGACAAGCCGCACCCGTGGGCAAAGTTTGCGATGTCCTGCAAATTCCCGCCTTTCTCTGCCGGCAGACTGACCTGCTCCTCGCCGCTGCCGCCACCAAGCGCGTTGTCAACGTGAAGAAGGGCCAGTTTCTCTCGCCGCTGGAAATGCAATATGTCGTGACCAAACTGCGTGAAGGCGGCGCGAAGGAAATCTGGCAGACGGAGCGCGGCACCACGTTTGGCTACCAAAATCTCGTCGTGGATATGCGTTCATTCGCCATCATGAAAGGCCACGGCACCCCAACAATTTTTGACGCCACGCACAGCGTGCAGCTCCCCGGCGCGGCCGGTGGCGCTTCCGGCGGTCAACGCGAGTTTGTGGCCCCGTTGGCCCGCGCCGCCATTGCCGCCGGGGCGGATGGACTTTTTATCGAAACCCATCCCGACCCCGCCCGCGCGATTTCCGACGGCCCCAGCCAGGTGCCGCTGGCGGAATTTCCGAAGCTAATTACTGCCTGCATGCACATCTGGCGCGCCACCCGTGGCGAATAAAACGCAACCATTCGCCTCCGGGCCGGGTTAAACCCCGCTTCCGCCCCACGTTCCCCTCCCTTGGTCACATTCTTTACATGTCCGATACCCCCTCCCTCCCCGCCGCGCCGCTCTCAGATGCCCGCCGCTCGCTCCCTTGGGTTCTGTTGCTGTTTGTCGGCAGTGGCTGCGCCGCGCTGATTTACGAAATCGTCTGGTTCCAGATGCTCCAATTGGTGATCGGCTCCACCGCCGTTTCACTCGGTGTGCTGCTGGCGACCTTCATGGGCGGCATGTGCTTGGGAAGTTTGCTGCTGCCGCGCCTCTTGTCCGCCAAACGCCGGCCCTTGCGTGTGTATGCGGCACTGGAATGCTGCATCGGCCTCGCGGGTCTGGCGGTGTTGTTTGGCATGCCGCTCGTCGAGCATATTTACCTCGCCGGCGCGAAACCGGGAATGTTCAGCATTTTACTGCGGGCTGGTGTTTGCGTCGTGTGCCTCATGCCGCCGACATTGCTCATGGGCGCGACGCTCCCGGCCATTTCCCGCCGTCTGCAAACCACGCCACTCGGTGTTTCCTGGCTCGGATTTTTCTACGGTGGCAATCTTGCCGGTGCGGTCTTCGGTTGCCTGCTCGCGGGATTTTATCTCCTGCGCGTGCACGACATGAACGTCGCCACCTACGTCGCCGTGCTCATCAATTTCTCCATCGCACTCCTCGGCCTGGGGCTGGATGTGCAATTGCCCGGTGAGGAATCGGCCTCCGAAAAAGAATCCGCCAACGCCGCTGCGCCCGCCGAAACGCCCGCACCCAAGCGCGACCTTACCTTGGTGTATTGGACGATTGCGCTCTCCGGCATGTCCGCCCTCGGCGCGGAAGTGGTGTGGACCCGTTTGCTGTCACTCCTGCTCGGCGGCACGGTTTACGCCTTTTCGGTGATTCTTGCGGTGTTCCTCATTGGGCTGGGCCTCGGCAGCAGCGTCGGCTCATGGTGGGGGCGCGCAGCCAAAAATCCGCGGTTTGCGCTGGGCTGCTGCCAGTTGCTCCTCGCCCTGGCCATCGCGTGGTCCGCCTACATGATTACGGATTCGCTGCCGTATTGGCCAGTGGATGTCTCTATTTCCGTTACACCCAACGTCGCCTCCTCCGTGCAGCCGTGGTTTAACTTTCAACTCGATCTCGTACGCTGCCTTTGGGCTGTTTTGCCGCCCACCTTGTTCTGGGGCGCAAGCTTCCCACTCGCCCTCGCCGCCGCGGCCACCCGCAAACAAGATCCGGGCAAACTCGTGGGTGGCATTTATGCGGCCAATACCGTCGGCGCCATCCTGGGCTCGCTGTGGTTCAGCCTCGTCATCATTCCCCGCAATGGCACGCAAATCGCCGAACGCTGGCTCATCGGCATCGCCTTGGTGGCCGCGTTGCTCATGCTGCTGCCGCGTCTCGTGGCCCGTCGTGAACCCAACCCCACGGGTGAAAAAACTTTTGCTTTCCCGCTCATTGTTCGCGCCTTGGCCCTTTTCATCGCCGTGGGCGTGATTGGTTTCCTCGGCTGGAAGGTGGATAAAATTCCCGATGGCGTCATCGCCTACGGTCGCAGTCTGCTTAAAAATCTGCCGCTACCCCAATTCCTATATGTTGGAGAGGGCCTGAATTCCTCCGTCGCAGTCACCCAGGGTTCGGATGGTTCGATCAATTTCCACGTCAGTGGCAAAGTCGAAGCCTCGACCCTCCCGCTCGACATGCGCCTGCAACGGATGCTCGGCCACATTCCCGCACTGTTGCAACCCAACCCGCAATCCGTGCTCATCGTCGGCTGCGGCGCGGGCGTCACCGCCGGCACGTTCACGCAATACCCGACCATCAAACGCATCGTCATTTGCGAAATCGAGCCGCTCATCCCGCAATTTGTCACCCCGTTTTTTGGCGATTTCAATTATCACATCGTCGACGGCATCGGCCTGCAAAACCCGCGCACCATCCACACTTCCTCGGGCGACAAGGAACTCCAAGTCGTTTACGACGATGGCCGCCACTTCATGCTGACCACGAAGGAGAAGTTCGACATTATCACCTCCGACCCCATCCACCCGTGGGTCAAGGGCAGCGCCGTGCTCTACACGCAGGAATATTTTCGCCTGTGCAAGGAGCACCTCAACCCTGGCGGCATGGTCACCCAATGGATTCCGTTTTACGAAAGCACCATCCCCACCGTGCAAAGCGAACTGAAGACTTTCTTCTCCGTCTTCCCCGAAGCCACGCTCTGGAGCAACGATCAGGCCGGCGACGGTTACGACTCGGTGGTTCTCGGCGAGGCCACGCCCGCGCCGATCAACGTGGATGAGGTGCAGGCACGCCTCGACCGCAAGGATTATGGCTGGGTCGCGGCCTCCCTCGCCGACGTCAACTTCCACTCGGTCATCGAATTGTACAAAACCTACGCGGGTTCGGCGGCGGATCTCGATGCCTGGGTGCTCAAAGCCGACATCAACCGCGACCGCGACTTGCGCCTGCAATACCTCGCTGGCTTCGGCGCCAACCTGTATCTCGAAAAACAAATTTATTCGCAAATCAAGGACGCTCGCACCTATCCCGACAAACTTTTTGAAGGCTCGCCCGACAGCATCGCCGCCTTGCAAGCCGTGTTAAAACCCGCTCCCCCTATCACCATTCAAAGCCTCAATCAAGCCCTCGGCGGTGCGGGCAATTGAAGCCGCGCGTTGACAAACGCCACAATCTCCGACGGCACCGCGGTGTTCGCTTGCGCGAATAATTTTTGCAGCCGCGCAAAATCAATCGCGCCATCGGGCACGAGGATGGGGCTGCCCTTGTAACCCGCCGGTGCGTTGCTTTCCCCATCGTCCACACAATCGTGGGTATATCCCGTTTCCGGTTTCCAGGTCAGCGCGCGTTCCTCGCGGCCCAAATCGTAGCACAGTT
>DATHOB010000285.1:0-2058 GCA_035485355.1 Opitutales bacterium
CAATCTTGCGGGCTCGAAAATGCGCACCTGCGCGCTCGGGCCGGAGCTGGTGGTGGCGCCGGATTTCCATTCGGTGGCGGGCGAAGTGCAAATCGAGCGCGCGGGCAAAATCTTGTGGTCGAAGCCCATCCACACCGGCGAGGCGGAAATGTGCCACAGCCTGGAAAACATCGAGCATCATCATTTCAAATTTCCCGCCCACCGCCGCCCGGGCGATGTGCATGTGCATTATTTCGGCGCGGATTCGCTGAGTTTCGGCGAGGGCGTGCGCCTGGCCGACGGCGATGTGATGCGCGTGCACTATGAGGGCTTTGGCCGCGCGCTGGCTAATCCGGTGCGGGTCATTCCGGACAAAAACAAATTGATCGACGTGCAAACGTTGTGATTGAATTCCAATCGCCGACCCTAGGCGGGTCGTGGACGCCCCGCCCTACCTAATTTTATATGGCTAAAGCTTCCGTCGCGTTTCTCGGTCTCGGCATCATGGGCTCCGGTATGGCGAACCGCCTGCTGGGTGCTGGGTTTCCGCTCACCGTTTACAACCGCAATGCCGAAAAGGCCCAACCGCTCGCGGCCGCCGGGGCAAAAATCGCGGCCACGCCGCGCGCGGCCGCTGCCGGGGCGGACTTTGTCATCAGTATGTTGGCGGACGATGTCGCCGCGCGCGCAGTGTGGCTCGGCGCGGAGGGCGCGCTCGCCGGGGCCAAACCCGGAACAGTCTTGATTGAATGCAGCACGGTCAGCCAAGACTGGGTCAAAGAACTGGCCGCCGCGGCCAAACAGGAAAATTGCCCGCTATTGGACGCCCCGGTGACGGGCACCAAGCCGCACGCCGCTTCCGGCGAATTGACCTTTCTCGTCGGCGGTGAGGCGGCGGTTTTGGAAAAAGCGCGCCCCGTGCTCGCGGTGATGAGCAAAGCCATTCTCCATGTCGGCCCCAATGGCACCAGCGTGTTGCTGAAGTTGCTCAATAATTTCCTCTGCGCCGTGCATGCGGTGTCGTTTGCCGAGGCGCTGGCGCTCATAGAAAACTCACCGCTCGACCGCGCGCAAGCGCTGGATTTCCTCCTCAACGGCAACCCCGGCAGCCCGATCGTGAAAACGATGGCCGCGCGGATGACCGAGCGGACCTACGTCCCGAATTTTTCCATGAAGCTGATGGCCAAAGACCTCGGCTATTCCATTGCCCTGGGCAAAAGCCACTCGGTGAATCTGGCCATGGTCGAGCGAGCGAGCGAAGTCATGCAGCAGGCCATCGCCTCCGGCCTGGGCGAAAAAGATTTTTCCGCCGTGGCGGAATATGTGCGGAAAAAGTGACCGCGCTGCCACATGCGATGGTGTTGGACCATGGCGGCAATACCAGCCGGGCCATGAGAATTGCAATCCGGGATTGATTTCCCCTCCACGCTGGCCAAGGCTTGGGCTATCCCCCCTCTCGCACTTGCCCCAAGCTACCGTGCCATTTCCCCCACTCACCCACGGCTGGAAAAGCAAATTGTCCCGAGCTTTTGCCGTCAGTTTGTTGACCTGCACCCTGGCCGGTTGCGCCGATTCGATTGGGCCGCTGGTGGTCGTGCAAAGCGATCATCACTTGCTGGCGGGGGCGCCGGTCGAAGAACCGCAGCCCATTTTATCCGCCGTCCTCGCCGATGCGCGGGGCCGGCTGGCCGCCTCGGATGCCGTGGCGACCCTGCGCGCCCAAGGCGGCTTGGTGGCCTCGTTAGTCAGCGATTGGGCCAACAGTGCAACCGATCAGGGCGATTATTTGGATAATAGCCAAATTGCAGCGGCCAACGCAGTCTTATCCAACGGCTCCCTGACGATGCAAGGACGCGACGACGCCCACCCCGCAACCATTGCGTACAGTATGCGACTGGAGGGGCGCGGGCCGCTGGGACGTCCGCTGGTCACCATTCAAGAATATCACTATCGGATAGAACCAGCGCGAGATGGCGGAACGCCCCGGCAGATTCCGCTTAATGCGCGGCAATTCCAACTTTACGGCGGCATGTATGTCCCCGGCACTTACAGCACTGGCAGCTTTGCCGACCCCACCGA
>DATHOB010000286.1:0-3227 GCA_035485355.1 Opitutales bacterium
TTTCACCTCGTTTTTCGAGGCGAACAATTTAGTGGCGGCCAGAAGATCAACGATGGTTGCATCCGCGCCGCTGGCCAAAGCTCCCCACTTGAAGGTCGGCATGTCGTCCGGGATTTCATGCCGGGCGAAGACTTTTTCGAATTGTTCAAGCTCGTGCTTTCCGGCGTCGGCGCCGTGGAATTTGGACACGAGAGTACGGGCGAGATTTTTCTTCGCGGCCATCGGGTGGCCGGCTTTGCGTTCGGCGATGGCTGCTTCACTTTCTTCCAGCAGCAGGCGGTAGTAGTCCCACATCACCTTATCGGAGATGGACATGATTTTGCCAAACATTTCCTTCGGGGTGTCGTTGAAGGCGATGTAGTTGTCCTGGCTCTTGGACATTTTTTTCACACCATCAAGGCCGACGAGCAGAGGCGAGCAGATGACGATTTGTTCCGGCTGGCCGGCGTCTTTTTGCAGCACGCGCCCGACGAGGTTGTTGAACAATTGGTCGCTTCCGCCGAGTTCGACGTCCGATTTGATCATCACCGAGTCGTGCCCTTGGATGAGTGGGTATAAAAACTCGACGATGGAAATCGGCGCATTCCCGGCGTAGCGCTTGGAGAAATCATCGCGTTCCAGCATTTGGGCGACGGTCATTTTGCGGGAGAGGTTCAACAAGTCGCCGAGCGACATCTTGGCAAACCATTCGCTGTTGAAGCGCACTTCCGTTTTGGCGCGGTCGAGGATTTTGAAGGCTTGGTCGAGGTAGGTCGTTGCGTTGGTCTTCACCTCGGCCTCGCTCAGCACAGGGCGGGTGGAGGAGCGGCCCGAGGGGTCGCCAATCATCGCGGTGTAGTCGCCGATGATGAGCACCGCCTGGTGGCCGAGGTCTTGGAACTGACGCAGTTTGTTGAAGACGACCATGTGCCCGAACGTCAAGTCCGGCCGGGTGGGGTCCACGCCGAGTTTGACGCGCAGGCTTTTTTTCGATTGCAGGCGCGCGCGCAGCTCATCGGGACTGATGAAGTGCTCGGTGTTGCGCTGGAGGGATTCGATATCGGGCATGGCAGCTCGCAACCATTAGGCGCGCGCGCCAGTTATGTCAAACCCCGGTGCGTTCATGCCTCCAGCACCACGCGGTAGCGCATCTTGCCGGTGCGGACGCGGTCGAGGGCGGCGTTGATGTCCTTCATGGCGTATTTTTCAATCTGCGCCTTGACTCCCCGGCGCGCGGCAAAGTCGAGCATGGCGGCGATTTCCGCCGGGCTGCCCGTGCGCCCGCCGCAGACGGATTTTTCCTGCCCAATGAGTGCCATGGCCGGAAGCTTCAAATCCGATTCCGGGACGCCGACGATGACGAACTTGCCCTCGGGCCGCAGAGCCGCGAGGTAATCGCCCCAAGGCAAATCTGCTGGCACGGTGTTAAGGATGAAGTCGAATCGGCCCGCGGCTTTTTTCAATTCATCGGTGCCCTTGGTGGCGATGAAATGCGCCGCGCCGAAGCTGCGCGCTTCCTCATCCTTATCGTGGGTGGAAGAAATCGCGGTGACTTCGCAGCCCAGTTGGGCGAGAAATTGCACGGCCAGGTGGCCCAGCCCGCCAATGCCGACGACCGCCGCCCGCGTGTTGCCGGTGACGCCGTGGTGCAGCATCGGCGTGAAGACGGTGGTGCCTGCGCACAGCAAGGGCGCGGCTTGCGCGGGGTCGAGGTTGGCGGGCAGCGGGATGGCGAAGTTGCCGTCGGCGCGCACGCGTTCGGCGAAGCCGCCATGGTGGCTGACGATGGTGTCGCGCTCCTTGGCGCAGAACGTCTCGCGCCCCCTGCGGCAGTATTCGCATTCGCCGCATGAGCCGCATTGCCAGCCCACACCCACGCGCTGGCCGAGGGCCAGCCCGCGCACCTCCGCGCCGAGCGCCGCCACGGTGCCGATGACTTCATGCCCAGGCACCAAAGGGTAGGTGCTGAAATGCCAGTCGTTATCCACCATGGCTTGGTCGCTGTGGCAGATGCCGCAGTGGGTGACTTTGACTTCAATCTCGCGCGGCCCGAGCGGGCCGGGTTCATACGAAAACGGTTCCAGGCGGCCCTTGGGGGCCTTGGCGGCGTAGGCTTGGATAGGCATGGAACAATTCTAAGCGCAAACCGGTTGGGAAAAAGAAAAAAGGAAAAGATTCATGTTACATTATCCGCCATCTTTCCCCTTGCGGCGGGGCGTTGGAGGAGTATGTTTATTGTTCCTTTGTTCGCGGCGGCATCACTTTAACCCGAAACCCGAAACTCCCAACTCAAAACTTCCCATGGCTCTCTCATCTGGCACCAAGGCTCCGGCCTTCTCCCTCAAGACGAAAACCGCCGACGGCCTCAAGGACGTCGCCCTGGCCGACACGCTCGGCAAAAAGCAAACCGTGCTACTGTTCTTTCCCCTTGCCTTTACCAGCGTGTGCACGAACGAGATGTGCGGCGTGAGTCAGGACTTGGCTTCGTTTAACGGACTCAATGCCGCCGTTTACGGCATCAGCGTGGACAGCCCGTTTGCGCAGGAAGCTTGGGCCAAGGCCAACAACATCACCTTCCCGATTCTGTCGGACTTCAACAAAGAAGTGTCGAAAGCCTATGACGTGCTCTATGCCGACCTGCTCGGCTTCAAAGGCGTGTCGAAGCGCTCGGCTTTCGTCATCGGCACCGATGGGGTGATCAAATACTCCTCGTCCAGCGAGGATCCCAAGGTGCTGCCGGATTTTGGCGCGATTCAAGCTGCGCTAAAGAAATAATTTATCATCGCCAAGACGCGAAGATCGCGAAGAAAAGATTTCATCCACGAATGGACACGAATATTTTGGACATGAAACAACCATTTTTATTCGTCTCCATTCGTGGATGAGTCCTTGGCGTCCTTTGCGTCTTGGTGGTGAACTCTCTCTAATTTCATGAGCAATCCCGTGATACCCTTCAACGCCCAACAGCCCTTCACCGCGCC
Source organism: Opitutales bacterium (assembly GCA_035485355.1). Classification (GTDB taxonomy): domain Bacteria; phylum Verrucomicrobiota; class Verrucomicrobiia; order Opitutales; family JABDGR01; genus JABDGR01. Next base: position 2,961 of record DATHOB010000286.1, read on the forward strand.
GGATGGCCGGAAGGGGTTCATCGCGTCGCTCCCGGCGCTCGAAGCCGCTGGCCTCGGCAAGATTTCGCGCCTGCCGATTTCGATCCGCATCGTGCTCGAATCCGTGCTGCGCAATTGCGACGGCCTGCGCATCAACGAGAATGACGTGCGCGCGCTCGCGGCGTGGAATGCCACGAAGCCGGTGGACACGGAAATTCCTTTCGTGGTCTCGCGCATTGTGCTTCAGGACTTTACCGGAGTACCGTTGTTGGTGGACTTGGCGGCGAT
>DATHOB010000287.1:0-2540 GCA_035485355.1 Opitutales bacterium
TTCTGATTGTCAATGCCGCCGAGCCAGCCGGTGGAAAGCCCGCGGGAAAAACTCATTTCCAAATCATAGCGTGTTTCGTCCCGGAATTCCTCGGCGATACGTTTCACCCGCGCCGGGCTTTCGCCATTCTGCGCGGCCAGCCGGTCAATCGCTTGGCGATAAACCCGGGTCACATTGGCCACATATTCCGGCGTTTTCAATCGACCCTCGATTTTCAACGACGCCACTCCGGCCCGCGCCAGCTCCGGCAGGACTTCCAGGCCAGACAAATCCTGTGGGCTAAGCAAATAGCGCCGGTCGCCCAGCTCGAGTTGTTTTCCATCCGCGATCAAATCGTAAGTCATGCGGCAGGCCTGCGCGCATTCGCCGCGGTTAGCCGAACGCCCGCCGAGCGCCTCGCTCGTCAAACACTGCCCGGAATACGCCACGCACAATGCGCCATGGACAAACACTTCCAGGGGGACCGCCATCGCCGAGCCAGTGTGGATTTTTTCAACTTCCGCAATCGAGCACTCGCGCGCCAGCACCACTAGCGACGCGCCGAGCTTTTTGGCAAATGCGACTCCCGCAGCGCTCGTCACCGTCATTTGCGTCGAGGCATGGATGGGGAAATCCGGTGAAATGCGGCGGATGAGCCGCGCAATGCCCACGTCCTGCACAATGGCTGCGTCCACTCCCGCGCTGATGATGGCGCGCAGGGAGCGTTCAGCGTCGGCCAGTTCATCGGCAAATATCAAGGTATTGAAGGTGACATAGCCGCGCACGCCGCGCCGATGGAGAAATGCCATCAACTCCGGCAAATCCGCCTCGGTGAAATTCGACGCCCGCAGCCGCGCGTTAAACCGGCCCATCCCGAAATAGATCGCGTTCGCGCCGTTTTCGACGGCGGCGCGCGCGCAATCCCAATTCCCTGCGGGGGACAATAATTCCATTCGAGACATAAACCTATTTCACCGCAAAACCGCCGGGAACGCAAAGGTGAAACGCGTTACAGTTCCGCGGACGTTGCGCGTAAATTTCTTTAGATGTACTGCTCGCGCAACATTTCCGCCGCGGATTCGTCGAGCAAATCGCGCCGCCGCAGATCATCGAAGAAGCCCAGCAAATCATCCGCGCGCAGCCGTTGCTTTTCCGCGCCGGTAAAGTCCTGAAACACCCGGCCCTGGTGCATGATCACCAGCCGGTCACCGTGGGCGGCCGCTTGCGCCATGGAGTGGGTGACCATTAAGGTGGTGAGCTTGCCCTCGGCGACAATCTGCGCCGTCAGTTGCAAAACCTGCTCGGCGCTTTTCGGGTCGAGTGCGGCAGTGTGCTCGTCCAGCAGCAGTAAATCCGGCTTGAGCCATGACGCCATCAGCAGGGTCAGCGCCTGCCGCTGGCCGCCGGAGAGCGAGCCAATCGCGTTATCGAGGCGGTCTTCGAGGCCCATTTTCAGACGGCTGGTGCGCTCGCGCAGTTCCGCGCGCAGTTTGCGGTTCAGCGCCCAACCCAGGCCGTGGGTGCGGCCTCGCCGCGCCGCCAATGCAAAATTCTCGGCGATGGACATGGCCGGGGCGGTGCCGCTGAACGGATTTTGAAAAACGCGGCCAATATGTTTCGCGCGGCGGTGCTCCGGCCAGCGGGTGATATCGTGGCCCGCCAGTTCAATGCGGCCCTCGTCCACCGGAAATGACCCCGCGACGGCATTCAGCAGTGTGGATTTTCCCGAACCATTGCTCCCCAGCACAATGACGAATGACCCCGCCACGACATTCAACGATACGCCCCGCAGCGCCCGCACTTCATTCAAGGTGCCGGGGTGAAATGTCCGCCGAATGTTGCTCAGGGTAAGCATGATGGTTCAAGCCGCGGCGCTGGGGCGCGCACGTTTTATTTTCGCCAGGAATTTTGGCAGGGTCAGCGCAATCAGTAGGCACAGCGCGGTGACGAGTTTGAGGTCCGTCGCTTCCAAATGTCCGAAGCCCATCGCCAGCGCGACGAGCATGCGGAAAAATATCGAACCCATCACCGTGCCGCACAGCGCGAGCCCTAGGCTGCGCGAACCCGTCAGCGCCTCGCCAATGACTACGCAGGCCAAACCGGCGACGACCATGCCGATGCCCATCTGCGCATCCGCAAACGAGAGGTATTGGCAGAAAATCGCTCCCGAAAGGCCCACCAACCCATTCGAAAGCGCCAGGCCAAAAATCCGGCAAAAATCCACACTCACCCCCAGCGCCCGCACCATTTGCGGATTGTCACCCGAGGCCCGCAGCGCCGTACCCAAGTTCGTGCGAAAAAATAAATAAAGCACAATTGCCGTGAGCACCACCAGCACGGCGGAGCCGATGCCCATGGCCAAATCGCGCCCGTCCACCATCCACCCAAAGATGCGCAATTCTTCGCCGAACCACCGCTTCGCGGCGATTTCCGCCCAGGCGCCCAGGCCCGCATCACTCGCCACCGATAGGTTGCTTTTGCCCATCACGCGCAAGTTGATGGAGTACAAGGCCGTCATCACCAATATCCCCGAGAGCAGCGGGTTGACGCCGAGTTTCGTT
>DATHOB010000288.1:0-6213 GCA_035485355.1 Opitutales bacterium
TACGTGTATGACTATCGTGGGCGGCGGGTGCTCAATTATCAGGCGGCGCAAATTGCGGCCACGGGCCAAAACGGCACCTCGTCGGCCACGTTGACTTCCGAAATGTTCTCCGGCGGGGTGCCGGTGCGCGATTACGCGCCGAGCGGGAATTACACCACCTACACGCCCGGCAATCTCTCGGCGTGGTCGCCCGCGAACACCACCCTCGCCCCCTCGGTGGAATTTATCCGTGGCAGTGACCAAGGCGGCGGCGTGGGCGGGGTCATCTTCTCGCTGCATAATGACGCTCCCTCGCTGTATCACTACGACTCGCGCGGGGACGTCATCGCGCAGACGGATTGGAATGGAAATTTGACCTATCAGGCGGGCTACCTCGCCTTTGGCCAGCACAATGCCAGTGGAAATATGAACGGCAGTTTGCCGATGTTCCCTGCCGCTTACGGTGCGGAGGAATGGACCGGCACGAACGCCACGACCGACAACCTGCGCGACAACACGAAAGAGGAAAACGATCTCGGCCTCGTCAACCAAGGCCAGCGCTATACGAATTTGCAGACGGACATGTTCCTGACCCGCGACCCCACCGGCTTTGCGGATGGCACGAATCCTTACATTTACGTCCATCAGAATCCGTATGGGCATTTTGACCCGGAGGGGTTGTGGACAGAGGAGGACTATCAGGCGAAGGACATGGCCGCGAATCGCGCGTATCACACGCAACTGAGCTTGCTGGATTCCTCGGCGTCGGACTACGAGGCGCAGGTGGCGGTGCTGAGCGCGCAGCGGGCCAGCAAACTCGCGGATGACGCGGCGGGCATCGAGGCCATCGAGGAAACGGCCAAGGAATTGGGGGTGGACGCGAAAACCCTGGATGACCGGAGTGATGATTATTACAACCGCAAGGCGACGCATGAACTGGCGCAAATCGGCAATAATGTGTTTGCCATGGCCAACATGGTGGACGGCGAAGGCGAATTGGCCATCGGCAAAGATGTCCTGACCGCTGGTACCGAGAAAAAGGTGGCCAAAGACGCCGCCGAGGATGCGGTAAAAGCGGCTAGCGATGACACGGTCAGCGTCGCCGCCACCCGCGGCGGTGCGTCGGGAGCGGTGGAAAGTGCAGACATTGCGGCGAGCACGCCAGTTGGGCGTCTTGGCGCTCCTCTTGGGACGGTAACACGCAATGAACCTGGGGCCGTAGATGGAATCAAGTACGTAGATCATGCGTTTGATCAGATGCAGGCTCGTGGCCTTACGCCGTCAGTTGCCAAAAACGCAATTGAGCATGGCGTGCCAAGTCCAGATCCAATTCCCGGACGAATTCGTTATTTTGATTCCACAAACAACATAACTGTAGTTACTGAAGCCAACGGCACAGTCGTCACAGTGATGACAGGAAAGCGCTGATGAAAACAAACGATATTCAAATACTTAAGCAAATGCGGCAGGCAATCGTTGCATTTTCTTCTCCATTGGAAAACACGGGCGATCTAGCGAGCAATTTGATTATCTTGCGTGATATGCTGCAATTCGAGAGCCCGGAGTGGTCGAATAAGCTAACCGCACACATCGTCACGCTTGATTCGGCGTCAACATTTATTCCGAAAAACGAGGAGCAAACTAAACAGCGCAATTCTGCTGTCGAAACTGCAATGAGTGGCTTACTTAATCTGATAGACGCAGAAATCGGTAAAAAAAATGCCCCCACGAGCCAACCATATTCGCCCCCCCGCGCCGACGCTATCCCCGTGGTTCCGGCGCTGGCCGCGCCGCCGCCCTTTGGCGCTTTGCCCCCGGTGGCGTACACTGAGCTACACCCTTGGCACCGGGACCTGTTCACTCTTTTGCTGAGCGCGGACTTCCCGGGACAACCTGAAATCAAAAAGCACCTCGAAGCGGCCACTTTCCAGACGGTGGATCGGAACCAAAGTCTGCAAATCAACCCCAAGCTGCGCCTGCCAGTATCCAGCCCGCGGCGGTCGCCGGTGCAGGCGCACGCGGTGGACGGCAACGGAGTGCGCATCGAGGCGATGCTATTTGTGAAAAAAGACGGCCCGTATCTCCTCCAGATAATGCGGGCCAGCAACGACCCGGGGCAAACTCTGCCCCCCGTCAAAGAGTTTAAGCTGCATGTTCCACAGGACGACCCCGAGGATGCCCTCGTCCTCGCAGTGCGCAACCAACCCATCCGTCCGGACCCCCTGGAGCAGTACCAGCCGCAAGTGAAACCTCCTCCTCCTCCTCCTCCGACGGTGCTGCCGGCGCCGAGACCGCTGGAGCGGTGGGGCTCGGGCACGGTGTTGGGCAAGGCGAAGATCCTTGGCCCGGCGGACGGGCCAGGTGAACGCAAGTTGATGGAAGCTTACCTGCCTCTCTTCCAGTTGAACCCAAGCGTGCTGGCGGCGTATCTGGCGCGGGTGCAGTTTACGGTGGAGGAGCAGCCCAGCCTCGCGCTGTTCCTCCGCACGACGCTCAACCCCGAAAAGCAGCGACAACTGGAGGGCGAACTGTTGCGCATTTACGCGCCGCTGTTTCCCACTGGAGAGTTTTTGGACATCATTCGCCTCGACGACCCGCTGGAGAACGCCCTGGTGCTCAAGTGCCAGCGTTTTTACACCCAGCCCGATTCGAGCTGGCAGAACCCGCCGAAACCGAGGCTTGAGTCATAAGCATTGCCGCGCAAATATCATTTCATGCGTCGTGTGCTCAAATGAACCCACGCGCCAACCATAGCCTAGGAAGTGCCACATGCCACATTTCCATTTCCGGGCTATTTTATTGCGTCACTGAGCAGCGTCTCGGTCGTGAACCCATGCTTTTTTCAAATGCGAAGTGGACCTACGTCTGACTGAACACTCCAGCACAAAGCCCCCCACGAATGTGCTTGTCCCTGAAACCACCCGGAAGTCCAACGGCCTCTTTCATCCGTTATGACTCCCAGTCGAACCCGGTAGGAATGCGACCGCCCAAGCTATGTCGGAAGCTAGCTTGTTACTTTCGCTTCAAAAATCAAATCGAATGAATGGGCTGACTATCGGATTGCCGGGGCCACAGCCGGTGGTTTATACTTCTCGGCAGCAGAAATCCCATGCCCCCACTTGATTTCAAAGCCTCCGGTTGGCTCTTCACCTACTTGACGGGGTTAAGCGGGGAATTGGAGGGGCGCGGCCAATCCGAATCCGCCGCCGCGTTAAAAGCCGCCGCGCTGTATGCGAGTGGCGACCCGCCCAAGCACTTGTACAAAGTTCAGGAGGCGCTCAAGCAAGTTAGTATGGATGCCATCGGGGTGTTGTCGCAAACGGAACGAGACGAGTTGGCGGCTGTGGGCGCACAGCTCGACGCGGAAATCAAAAAAATCGGGGGTGCCGCTACCTCCGCCCCGCTGGCGCCGCCCACGCCACGCGAACACAAATCCGGCTGGCAAGAGGATGTGTATATTTACCACCGCGTAGATTATGGCGAAGAGGCGGATGGCCCGCTGGCGGAGCAATTCAAAACCGACTTGCGGCGCATATTGGGCCTCTATCCGGACGTCCTGAAAGCGTATCTGCCGAAGATGGGCCGTCGGGGTGGATCGCTCACTGAAATGGCATTGTGGATAAAGGCCCGTTTTGGTCGCAATCCCCTCGTGCTCCATGCGGTGGGTGATGCTTACGCTCGGATTTCCCCGGAGGATCGGCAAATCGCCATCAGCTTCTTCCCCGACGATAGAAGGGAGGCGCAAGTGGCCGAGAAGTGCCCGCCGTTTTATATCCAAGCCAATCCAATTGAACTGCCGAAATCCCCCAGCCGCCGAATGACGGTGAATTACGAAGCCTATGGCTGGACGGCGCCGCGGCGAGGGATAGAACCGACGTCTGAAACCGAGGCTTGAGTCATAAGCACTGCCGCGCAAATATCATTTCATGCGTCGTGTGCTCATCGCCCTTGTCGCCCTGCTCGGGGTGGTGCTGGAGGCGCAGGGGGTGGCCATCAACGGGACGGTGGCGGCCAACGGCACGAATCTTCCCAGCGGAGTTTCCGGTGGCTTCGTCAACCAATACGCAAATGAACCCACGCGCCAACCATAGCCTAGGAAGTGCCACATGCCACTTTCAAAGATCCGTGCCATTATTTTGCGTCACTGGACACCTTCTCGGCATCAGTCCGTTCGCAGGCTCACGGCTGACCCTCCATATTATGTATTCAGGAGCTAACTTCGCCTACTCGCACCAAACACCCCAACGGCATCAGTCGCTTCGCCAAGCTCAGGCTGACCCGCCTCTGTGCCGCTTGTCTCGGTCAACCCCGGAAACTCTCCACGGCCTCTTTCATCCAGAAGAGCTCGGTCGAAAATAGATAGGGATGCGACTGTCCAAGCTATGTCGGAAGTGATGCTGCCACGCCCGCTCCACGTCTCAAGTCATTTTCCATGACCAACCAGGAAGCATTCATCATCGAATGCGAAATCAAGGAAGTCCTGCAACAGCATCCGGATTGTCTGCATGTGAAGATGGAAGCGGGGTCGTGCCAATTGGAGCACACACTCAACCGCGCCATCCGCCGGGAATTGGCGAAACCGAAGCTTAAATGGTGCTCCCGCTGGGACTTGAACCCAGATCAACGGCTTCGGAGGCCATCATTCTATCCATTGAACTACGGGAACAGCGCCGGTCTCTAACCAAGCGGGTACGATGCCACGCGCTTGTCGGGCGGTCAATGGCAAAGGCGCGGGGGATAGTGTGTCCGTGGGATGATTATAATCCGAAACGGGCGCAGCAAGACTGCGCCCCTACAATGGTTAACGCCCTCCCAACGGCTATGGCTTCTTTTCGCTCTCTTGCTTGGCCCACTCTGCTTGCTGGAGCGCCCACCATTGGTTGAGCTTGATGGCGTCCACACCGAGCGGGGCGATGTCCTTGCCGTAATACTTCAGCGAAATTTCCTGCAGGCATTGCACCGCGGCGTCGCGTTCCACCATGGGGGCCTTGGCGATGGTCGTAATCAGCACCGGCACGGCAAACGAATTCCACTCGACAATTTTATCCATGACGGCAAGCCGCTGATCCGGCGCGAGTGACTGGTCGTCCAGTTGATTGATCAGGGCGGTGATTTCCCGGTCCGCCTTGGTGGGGAAGAGCCCCCATTGAAAATGCTGGTCGAGCGCGAGGACGAAAAGGAGGAGCAAATACACGCCAAAGGCGGCCAAGCCAACCCACAGCAGCAGGCGGCGCAGCGGGCGTGCGGGGGCGGCCGACATGGCATCGGGCGGCATCGGCGGGGCGGGTGCGGGGGATTTTACAGTGGCTTCCATGAGGGGCATGAGTTCGAACAATCGTTTAAAAAAGCATACTTTGCGCCGTTTGTCAAAAATTAAGCGAAAACCAAACCATGCGGGGATGAGGTATTACTGGGGTTAATCCGGTATAAACTCGGAACTGGTCAATTAGTTGCGGGTTTGTCAAACTCCGCCCTCCTGCATGAGCACCACCGACCATTTTTGGCAACGCATCCACGCCGAGGCCCAGGCGGTGGCCGGGCGCGAGCCGGCCCTGGGGCCCATGCTCATCGAAGTTTTTGTCCGGCGCGACTCGCTGGAAGACGCCCTGAGCATGCGCCTCGCGCGCAAGCTGGCGTACCACTCCACCCCCGAGAGCCAGTTGGAAGGTGTGTTTCGCGAGGCCTTTGCCGCCGATCCGAACATCATTCTGCAAGTAAAGGCGGACATCCTCGCCATTCGCGAGCGCGACCCGGCCTGCCGCGATTTGCTCACGCCGATTTTGTATTTCAAAGGCTTTCAATCCCTGACCTGCCATCGTTTCGCCCATTACTTGTGGAAAAAAGGCCGGGTGGATCTGGCGCTGTATCTGCAAAGCCTCGTCGCCGAAGTGTTCGCGGTGGACATCCACCCTGCGGCGCGCATCGGCGCGGGCATCTTGCTCGACCACGCCACCGGATTTGTTGCCGGTGAAACCTCGGTCATTGAAGACAACGTTTCCATCCTCCACGGCGTCACGCTCGGTGGCACCGGCAAGGAACAGGGCGACCGCCATCCGAAAATCCGCAGTGGCGTCCTCATTGGCGCGGGCGCGAAAATTTTGGGCAATATTGAAGTCGGCGCGGGTGCGAAAATCGGCGCGAACAGCGTCGTGCTCCATAACGTGCCAGCGCACGCCACGGTCGCGGGCGTCCCCGCGCGCATTGTTGGCCGCGCCGAGCCAGCTGAGCCTTCGC
>DATHOB010000289.1:0-8349 GCA_035485355.1 Opitutales bacterium
GATTTGCCGTCCTTGTGGTTTTCAACTTTGCAGCCAACGGAAAAGAGTCCCATGGTTCAGTTACCATACTACGGCCTCTCATTTTCGTCAAACCCAGAAGCTGGGCCAATCGTGTAACAGGCGCAGCAAGCAACGCCTCGCACCACCAGTTTCTCGCTAACTATTTCTTTGCCCAGCCACGCGTAGCTAAGCGCCAAAAATATCCTTGGGCTTACGGACACTTTTTACCATCGGCGATTGGTGACTCCAAGGCTGGATGTCACAAAACCGAGCTGAAAAAGTGAGATTGAATTGAGGTTTTCCATGGCGGAGCAGGGCAACGGCATTTTACCGACTCTTTCTTCGTTGCATTTCCATTCCTCCCGTCAATAGCGCATTCAATTTTCCTGTTGAATTTGTGGAGAAATTTTGCATGATTTTTAAAAAATGAAGATTTTACCTTATCTCTTCACCGCCTTTTTCATAGCCGCTGGACTTTCCACGGCCCAAGCCCAGTTTGTGGGGGATTTTGCTCTAACGCCGCCTGTCGCCGACATTTATAGCGCCAACACGACGATTGGAAATTGGAATTTTACGGTCACGAATTTCGGCGGTAACGGGGAGCTCTCCACGGTTTCCGCACCGGCGAATTTTACGCTGTCAGCGGCCGGCTTTGGGGTGACCCTTAGCAGCACTTCCACCTTGGATTACCCCAGTGTTCCCGTGGACGGCACGCTCGCTTTTGACTACATCGTCAACATGGGTGGCGGTGGCGGCGGCGCGATCTCCTCCATGACGTATGGGCACAGCGCGGATTTGCCGATCACCCTGACCTCGTCGGGCAGCGGTTCTGTTTCCTGGAATGTTTTGGCTGGCGAAAGCATCGAATTTTCCACTTCTGCCATGGGCGGCATGACTACTGGAGTAGGCGGGATTGGTGGGATTGGCGGGATCGGTGGGATTGGCGGCGGCACTCCCACCCCTACACTTGGCAGCGCGTCAGCCACCATATCGAATTTTTCCTTCACCCCGGCGGTATCTGTTCCCGAACCCTCCGACTTCGCCCTGGGCGGCGGATTGCTGGCGATCGGCGCGGCGTGCTGGCGACGCCGGCGGAATTAATTACTGGACTGGACGGAATGCTGAGGATTCAAGGCTTGATCTTCCTCCGCTCTCAATCTCCAGCACCGGCTCCGGCGGCGATTTGTCATGCAGCAATTACTCGTACTCCCGTTTGCGGACCCAGAGAATGAACACAAAGAGCGCGGCGAGCAGGTAAACCATAGCGGGACAAAGGCCGTTCTACATTTTAGGAATCGGGCCGGTCGGGCGGAGATAGCCTGGTGCGTTTCGTATAACCGAGCAAGACGAGGCATGGTCCCGTCATCAAGGTAGTCGCGACGGCCATCAGCACCATCATTGTGAATATTCGCGCCGGAATGATTCCCAAATCGAAGCCGATATTAAGCACGATCAATTCCATTAACCCGCGTGTATTCATGAGCGCGCCGAGGCCCAAAGCCGACCGCCAATTCATGCCGGTCCACTTGGCCGCCATGGCACTGCCGCCAAATTTTCCCAAGGTGGCAACGGCCACCAGACCGCCGCATGCCACCCAATCCGCCCAGCCATCGAGCTGGTTGATATGCGTGCGCAGGCCGGTGTACGCGAAGAATATTGGGGCCAGGACTGCAGTGACTGGTTTTTGAAATGTGACTTGGATGTAGCCGCGTAGATTACCTTTCCGCGGCGTGACCAGCCCGGCGAGAAAAGCGCCAAAGAGCGCATGAATGCCAATCAGCGTGGTGACTTGGGCGGAGAGAAGAACGAATATCAGACTGCCGACCAGCAATCCCAACTTTTGCGGGGCGGATTCCAATTGAGCCGGAACCATTCGTTCGAGCCACGGCTTGACCAATCCCAGCATCAGCACGGAATAAATAAGCGCCAGCGCAATCGTAAAACCCGCTTTGTCGAGGCCATCGTTTTGGGAGAAAGCAATGGTGATTGCTAGCACGCACCACGCCACCAAGTCGCCCATCGCCGCGCAGAGCAGGGCGGTGGTGCCTAACTCCGAATGAGTCAGACGGCATTCCTTGATAATGCGGGCCAGAACCGGGAAGGCGGTGATGCTCATGGCCGTGCCCATGAATAGGGCAAAAACGGACAGGGAAATTTTGGCGGACACATATTCAGGATAAACATACCAGGCTCCGCCAACCCCCAGGGCAAAAGATAGCAAAATGCTGGCCAGACAGATCACAATTGCTGGCGGGGTTTTCTGGCGAAATCCAGCCCAGTCCAAATCCATGCCCACCTCGAACATAAAGAGCAGGATGCCAATTTGACCAAGCCAGCTTAATATGCCCATGGAGTCAGTGGGGAAAAGGAACGCTTCCGTTTGCGGAAAAATCCATCCGAGCAAGGAAGGGCCGAGACAAATTCCGGCCAGCATTTCTCCGATAACCGCCGGCTGCCCCAATTTCTGCAGGAGAAATCCGCATGCTTTGGCGGTCATTAGGATGACCGCGACTTGCAAAACCAAAAGCAGCCAATGGTTCATGATATTTTGGAATTTGAGTGAGTAATGCCCAGACGATTCTACGCTTGAACTTTCTATGCTCAAATTTCCAGCACCGGCTCGGGCACCGATTCGTCACGCAGCAATTGCTCGTACTCCCGCTTGCCGACCCAGAGGATAAATACAAACAGCGCGGCGAGCAGGTAATGCCCGTAAAATAACGCATATCCGATTCCCACCAGGGCCACGCCGCGACCGATATACAACGCCCATTTGGTCGCGCGCACATAATCCATCTTCCGCGCCAGCAGCGCCCGCAAAATGCGCCCGCCATCCATCGGAAAGGCCGGTAGCAAATTGAAACAGCCGAGGTACAAATTCGCCAACAATAGAAACTCCAGAATATCGTGCATCGAGGTGGTCGGCAGGCTGTCGTCCCACAAATCCGCCGGCCAGCCGCCCAGCAGGGCGAGGCTGAGGCCCGCAATCACGAAATTCACCAGCGGCCCCGCGATGACAATCCACAATTCCACCCGCGGGCTGCGTGGGATATGGCTCATCAACGCCACACCGCCAAAGGGCAGCAGCACGATGCGTTTCACTTCGACCCCCAGTTTCTTCGCCGTCAGCGCATGGCCGAATTCGTGCAGCACGACACAGGTGTAAACCAGCGCCACCGCGCCCACGCCCTCGGCCAGCCCGCGCCAATGGTTCTCGGTGTCCTCAATCCAGCCCTCCACGCCGATGAAGAGCGGCAGCAGGTAGAACGCCGGGTGGAGTTCGAGGGTGATGCCGCGAACGCGGAATAACTTCATTGACCCGAAGGGCATGACGCGGAATGTTGTTAGGTTTGGAGGCTTGCGGCAATGCTGCTTCCGGTATGGTATAATCCTTCCATCATGGCCGAACCCGCTCCCACTGCAACCGTCCTCATCATTGATGACGATTCCGAAATCCGCTACTCGCTGCAACGCGTGTTGTCGGGCCGGCCGTTCCGCGTGCTCTCCGCCGCCAGCGGCGAGGAGGGCCTGAAGGTCGCGACCAAGGAAAAGCCCCAGGTAATCCTGCTCGACAACCGCATGACGGGGATGAACGGACTCGAGACGCTCCAGCACCTGCGTTCCTCCGCTCCCAAATGCATGGTCATTTTGATGACCGCCTTCGGCACGACGCAGACGGCCATTGAGGCGATGAAGTTCGGCGCGTTCGACTACATCATCAAGCCTTTCGACCACAAGAAGATCATCACGCTCGTCGAAAACGCCGCGAAATCCTGGGCCGACCTCTACGCCGCTGGCGCGGCCTACCAGCCTCTGTTGCGCAGCGAGGATTACAAGGAAGGCATCGTCGGCAACTCCGAGCCGATGCAGGAGGTGTTCAAAATCATCGGCCAGGTCGCGGCGAGCGACGTCACCGTGATGATCACCGGCGAAAGCGGCACAGGCAAGGAGCTCGTCGCCCGCTGCCTCTGGCAGCACAGCCACCGCGGCGCGAAAACGTTCATCGCCGTCAACTGCGCCGCCATCCCGGAAAACCTCATCGAAAGCGAGCTGTTCGGTCACGAGAAAGGCTCCTTCACCGGCGCGACGGGCCAGCGCATCGGCAAGTTCGAACTTTGCGACGGCGGCACCATTTTCCTCGACGAAATTGGCGACATGACGCTCTCGACGCAGACGAAAATCCTCCGCGCTATCCAGGAAGGCGAGATCCAGCGGGTCGGCGGCAGCGAGACGATCAAGGTCAGCGTCCGGCTCCTCGCCGCGACGAACAAGGATTTGGAAAAACTCGTGGCGGACAAAATTTTCCGCGAAGACTTGTATTACCGCCTCAATGTCGTGCGCATCAAGCTGCCCGCGCTGCGCGAACGCCTCACCGACGTGCCTGCGCTGGTGGACTTCATGCTTCAGCGCCTCGCCAGCCAGAAGAAGATTCGTGCGCGCAAAGTCTCGCCCGAGGCATTGGCAGCGATGTGCGCCTACCCCTGGCCGGGCAATGTGCGCGAATTGGAGAACGCCGTTTATCGCAGTGGCGTCGTCGCGCAGGGCGAAACGGTATTGCTCAAGGATTTGCCGCGCGAGATCGGCGGCTCCGCCCCCGGTGGCGGCAGCAACGCGCCCTGGCCAGCTGCAGCAACCAAACCCTTGGCACAAGTGGAACCGACTGTTACTGCGCAAACGGGAACGAGTTCCCCCGCGACGCCAGCGCCTTTCGCTCCCACTGCGGCTTCGACAACCGCGCCGACGCTCACGGAAATCTACGACCTCGTTTACCGGCAAGTACGCGCGGGGGCCGACGAAAAAATTCTCGAGCAAATTGAAACCGCGATGATCGAGCGCGCCCTCAAGGAAACCGAAGGCAACCAGGCCAAAGCCGCCGAACTCCTCGGCATGACCCGCGCAACGCTGAAGAAACGCGTGGATTCGATTAAGAAATAGGATTCAAAGCAAAGGAGCAGAGGATCAAAGGAGGAAAGGAACAGAGGAGGTTTTTCCACGAATGGACACGAAATAAAAGGGTGATTAACTCACTAGTTATTCGTGTCCATTCGTGGATAAAAGCAAAGATTTATTTTCGCTTTTTCTTATCGCCGTAGCCCTTGGGGTGCGTGCTGTGCCAGCGCCAGGCGGTGGCGACAATGGAGTCGAGCGTGGGATATTCAATCTTCCAGCCGAGTTCGGTCACGGCCTTGCGGTTGTCGGCATACAGGCCCGGCGGGTCGCCGGCGCGGCGGGGCGCAAACTTTACTTTTACTTTTTTGCCGGAAACTTTTTCGACCGCAGCGATTACTTCGCGCACGGAGTTCGGCGTGCCAGTGCCGAGGTTGTAGAACAACTGCGTGCCGGGTTTCGTCAATTTTTTGAAAACTAAAATATGCGCGCGCGCGAGGTCGTCCACATGGATGTAATCGCGGAGGCAGGTGCCGTCCGGGGTGGGGTAGTCGGTGCCGAAGACTTGGAGGCGCGGGATTTGCCCCATCACCTGCGCGATGGCGAGCGGGATGAGGTGCGTCTCCGGGTCGTGGTCTTCGCCAATCACGCCGTCCGCCGAGGCGCCCGCGGCGTTGAAATAGCGCAGGGCGGCAAAGCTCAGCCCATCCGAACGCGCGAGCGCCTTGAGCACATTTTCCAAATCCAGTTTCGATTCGCCGTAGGGGTTGATGGGCCGTTGCGGGTGATCTTCGGTGAGGGGCACGCGCTCGGGCACGCCATACGTCGCGCACGTCGAGGAAAAGACAAACTTCTTCACGCCGACCTGGAGCATCGCCTCGAGCAGGTTGAGCGGCGCGGCGAGATTGTTCTTATAATACTTCAACGGCGCAGTCACCGATTCGCCGACGTAGCAATACGCCGCGAAGTGCATCACCAGCTCGATGCGGTGCTTTTTTAAAATCTTCGCCATCGCCTGGGTGTCGCCCAAATCGGCGGAATAAAACGGCACCGCCTTGGCGACCGCCGCGCGGTGGCCATAGACCAGATTGTCCACCACCACCGGGCGGTGGCCCTGGGCGATGAGCTGGCGCACGCAATGGCTGCCAATGTATCCGGCTCCGCCGACGACGAGTACGTTCATAGTGGGACAGTGTGGGTTTGTTGGGCGGTCTTTGCCAAGCGTGAAAAGCGGCGCGCGCCCTTCACAGGTCGATATCCACGCCAGCAATTTTCGCCATCAAACGGATAAAAGGAATGGCCACGCGGATGGTGGCTTCGTTGATAAAATGCTGAAAGGCCGGCAGGTTGATCAACACCAGCAAAATAATCGGCGAGATGGTCGCCAGCCGCACAAACAATTCCTCACTCATGCCGACGATGTGGCGCAGAATTCGCGAGCCGTCGAGCGGCGGCAGCGGGATGAGGTTGAAGGCGATTTGAATGGCGTTGATGTAGATGATTTCAGCGGCCCACTCCGGAATTTCCGTCTGATGGTGGGACCTCATCACCAGGCCGGCGGCAATGGCCGTGACCAGCGCAATCAGGAAGTTCATGCCCGGGCCGGCGAGGGTGATGAGGATCTCGTCACGCACGCGGGTCTTCGGATGCGGCAGGGATATCTGCACCGGGCGACCCCAGCCGATGAGGCTGATGGGCAGCCCCGTGTGGGTGAAGATGGGCAGGAAAATCGTCAGCAAGGGAATGACGCCCGTGCCGATGGGGTCGAGGTGAACGAGGGGGTTGAGCGTCACGCGGCCCTGGCTGCGTGGCAGGAAGTCGCCCAGCATGTCGGCCATTTTGGCGTGGCCGAATTCGTGCAGCGCGATGCTGGCGGCTAACACTATATAGAGGATGAGGCCGTGACGCAGTGCGTCCATCATTGCGGGGTCCATGCGAAAAAGGGGATTTAGCGTCAAAGTTGCCGGATTGGCAATCAGGAAGCAGACGCCCGGGCGGTGGCGTGGGCAAGGCGGCGGGCGAGCTCCGCGCGGCTGGGCTCCAGCGCGGGGCGCACGGGCGCGGTGATGAAGGGTTTGGCGTCGTCGTAGCGTTTGAGTTCCAACAACGCGCGCGCGATATGCAGGCGGATCATCTCGATCAGCGCGGGGCTGGTGGTCTGCTTCGCCAGCGCGCCCCAGGCGGCAAAGGCGGCGGCCCAATCCGGCTGGGACTGGTCGTAAAAGCACTCGGCGTGGCGCCAGGCGTAGGCGGGCTGGCCGGGGGCGAGGGCGGCGGCGCGGGCGAACTCGGCTTCGAGCGTGTGGTCGAGCTCCGTCGGGGTGTGGGCGCCGTCGGTCGCGAGCGAATCGTAATAAAAATTAATCAATTCTCCGATTTGGTAATGATACACCGCCTCGGTCGGGGCCAGCTCCGCCGCCCGGCGCAGGAGGACGAGCGCCTGGGCGTAGCCGCCCGATTCGGCATAGTGGTTGGCGAGCTGCTGCTTCACCACCGCGAGGTTGGGGTCGAGCGTGTCCGCATACTGGAAGGCGGCGAAGGCCTGGTCGTACTGGCCGGTGCGGCGCAGCAGCTTGCCATACAGGACGATGGCGTTGACATCCCGCGGGTGGGCGACGATGTAAACAAAATAGCGGTCGTGGATTTCCTGGGCGCGGCGGTCGCGTTCGTCGGCCGTCCAGGTGTTGGGGTTTTTGACCAGGGCGGTGAAGAAGTCGCGGTCGTCGAGCGCGATGGGGGCGAGAGCGTCGTCATCGCTCACATTGGCGGAGAGGAGGGAGCCAGTGGCGGTGCTGGGCGGCGGCGGAAGCGCGGGCAGGCTGGAGAAGTTGACGGGGGCGTCCGGCGCGGGCGGGGGTTGGGATTTGCGCGCGGGGTGGAAGGATTCGTAACCGGGGACGAGGTCGCCGCGGGTGGGGGTGGTGGGCGAGGGCACGTGGGATTCCCAATCGGCGAGGTTGGAGGGCGAAGTTTGGGGGGTGGTGGGAGGGGTGGGTGCCGCGGGGGCAGACGGGGTGGTGGTGGAAGATGAGGCCGGTTGTTTGATGTCCGGCAGAACGGGCAGGGGGGGCGGCATGTCGGCGGCGAATAAATGCGCGGAAGCGGCAGTCAGCAACGAGGCCGAAAGAAAAATCAATTTTTGCATATCGTGCTCAGCGCAAGGAAGTCCCCGTTTAGGTTTGTGGCATTTACGTGGGCGCAGCAAGACTGCGCCCCTACATAATGAACCGGCAGGTTCGTAGCCCGTCCAAGGGAATTCCATAAATATTCATCCTGAAGGGCCGAAGGGCGGTGGGCAAGACTGGTGCGGATGATATTTCCGACAGCCCCAAACACTAAGAGTGAAATTTTTTTGGCACGATTAGGTGCGATTAGACACGATTAAGCACGATTTTTGGATCAATCGGGGTCTTTCGTTTTCGAGGGGCGGGGGATACCGGGCAGCCGGATGACCGAGAGAGT
>DATHOB010000290.1:0-2030 GCA_035485355.1 Opitutales bacterium
TCCATTCCGGGCAAGCGCGAACGCTGTCGGTCAACTCAACTCATGTCTTCTTCCCCACGCGTGGTCATTGCTGGCGGCGGTGCCGCCGGTTTCTTCGCCGCGCTCGCCTGCGCCGAGGCCAACCCGCGCGCCACCGTGCAAATTTTCGAGCGCAGCCCGGACGTGCTCGCCAAAGTGCGCGTCTCCGGCGGCGGGCGCTGCAACGTCACCCACGCGTGTTTCGACCCCGCCGAGCTGGTCAAAAATTATCCGCGCGGCGCGCGCGAGCTGCTCGGCCCGTTCCACCGCTTCCAGCCGCGCGACACCGTGGCGTGGTTCGAGGAACGCAGCGTTACGCTCAAGACCGAGGACGATGGCCGGATGTTCCCCGTCACCGATTCCTCGCAAACCATCATCGACTGCCTGATGAAGGAGGCCGCGCGCCTCAACGTCAAGGTGCGCACCGGCTGCGGCATCGCGGAAATTTTGAAGAAGGACAAGGCGTTTAATGTTTACCTTACCGAAGACGGCACGGTGGAGTGTGACCGCCTGCTCCTCGCCACGGGCGGCTCACGCGGCATAAAAGGCCACGGCCTCGCGGAATCGTTGGGCCACACGATTACGCCGCTCGCGCCGTCGCTGTTCACTTTCCATATCGAAGACCCCCGGCTGCGCGGCCTTGCCGGCATCTCCGTGCCCAACGCGCGCGCGAAGGTCGCAGGCACTCCGCTCGACGAATCCGGCCCGTTGCTCATCACCCATTGGGGGCTGAGTGGCCCGTGCATCCTCCGCGCCTCGGCCTGGGGTGCGCGCGTGCTCGCCGAAAAGGATTATAAATTCAATTTGCAAATCCAGTGGCTCGCCGATTGCGACCACAAGCAGGCGGCGGCTATGTTTCAAGACGCCCGCAAGCACCACTCGCGCAAGCACGTCGCGCTCTGGTCGCCGATGGGCCTGCCGCAGCGGTTGTGGGAACGCCTCGTCACGGCCGTGGGCATCGACGAAGCGAAAACGTGGAACACGCTGTCGAAGCAGGAGGCCGAGCTCCTCGCGCGCGAAGTTTGCAGTGGCGAATACAAAGTCACGAGCAAGAGCATGTTCAAGGAGGAGTTTGTCACCTGCGGCGGCGTCACGCTCAAGGAAGTGGATTTCCGCACGATGGAAAGCCGCGTCTGCCCCGGCCTGCATCTCGCCGGCGAAGTTCTGGACATCGACGCCATCACCGGGGGTTTTAATTTTCAGGCGGCGTGGACGACAGGGTGGATCGCGGGGAATGCGATGGGGGTGTGATTGTTTTTTTTGACGGTTATCGATCTATTACAAAAACCATGAGCATGTCGCTTATTGTTGCTGGAGTGGATGTCGGCGGTTCCAAGAAGGGATTTCATGCTGTGGTGCTGCAAGATGGAGCTTATCTGGATCATTTTAAATCACGCGAGGCCGGAGCAATCGCCGATAGATGTCGCCGGATCGGAGTAAGTATTATCGGTGTGGATAGCCCGTGTCGCTGGAACAATACCGATGGTGCCCGTCTGGCTGAACGCGAATTAATGAAGGAGAAGATTTGGTGCTTCTCAACCCCTACCCGTGAAATTGCTGAAATACACCCCAAAGATCATTTCCGCTGGATGTTGAAAGGTGCCGATTTATTCGAGTGTCTCGAATCCAGCCATGCCCTGTTTACCGGAGATTCCAAACAATTGACCCGACCGCTCTGCTTCGAAACCTTTCCGCAAGCAGTTGCCTGCGTCCTCGCGGGCAAGATTGTCTCCGCCAAGAAAAAATCAAGTATTCGCCGCGATTTGCTGATAAAGTCCGGGTTGGACACCAGCAGATTGACCAATATTGACCAACTTGATGCCGCTCTATGTGCGATCACGGCGCAATATTTTGCGCACAATAATTTCAAAACCTATGGCGAAGCCCTTACCGGCCTGATCGTGGTTCCGCGTAGAACCATTACTTCACCAACGCCGAGGGAAAATTTGGGCTGGCGGGGTTGACGACGACTTTGCGGTGCTGGGGAGAAATAATCAAATCCATGTCTTCCA
>DATHOB010000291.1:0-7585 GCA_035485355.1 Opitutales bacterium
TTAGTTGCCGCCAGTGCCCGCTTGTCCGGTGGCAAAGGCGAAGCTTCTTCGGCCACCAATTCTTCAATTTCATACAGCCCGGCCACTGCGAGTGAACGGCCTTCGTCTTCCCCGGTGGCGGAGGCGCGCACATGCAATTTCCCCTGCGGCCATTCGAGCACCACGTAACTTTCCTTTTCCTCCATGCGCCCGTGGATGATGGCGTCGGCCTCCGTCAATTCCATCTCGCGCACACAACCTTGGCGATACCACGTGCGCCCGCGGTCCAGCACCTCGGGGGTGAAGTCGCTTTCCCACGGAGTCGTCAGGCGCTGGAACCAGGCTTCCAGTGCTCCGGCGCGGTAAATGCGCTTCGGGGGGCGGGCGGGCATGTTAAGGTTATTTACGGTGAAACCCGGCGGGGTAAGATGCTGGGAAACAGTATCCGCAAAAAAATATCCGACCAGTTAACCATTTGCCGTGCACGCTGGCAATGGATTTAGCTCGGGAAATGAAACATTTTTGCGTTTGCCACGTCCGGATATTTTGATAGAATTACCGTTTGGGCGTGTTAATCCTCCTCATCTTGATAAAGATTCAACCGCAATCTCCGAGGTTTTATCGGTAAAAATCGCCCCCACTCCCCCACTGCTGAATTCAGCAATCTCCCACCCTGCGCGCATTTAGATTTTGACATCCGCGCCGCAACCCGATTTGTTCAGTAGTTTGCGATATGCAAAGGGGTGGTAGTTCAGTTGGTTAGAACGCCTGCCTGTCACGCAGGAGGTCGCGGGTTCGAGTCCCGTCCATCCCGCCATTTTTCTCTTCGAGTTGTCCCTTTGCCGATTAATTGTCCAGCCATCAGCAAGCGTCGGTAACCTTAAAAAGCCTCTGTTAGCCGACAAACTGCCATTCAGCCTCGAAGCTGGCTGATTCGCCCCTATACGGTTTCCAATTAGTGAAGTATAGTGTTACTTCACACCCGAGTGCGCAGGCCAGAGGTTCATCCCGACGCGGCAGCGCCTCGATTAGTCAATTCGACCCAGACACTATGCAAACGATCAATCCGCCTTCCTCTCTCAACGGTTCGCATTTACGCACTTACGAGAAAATCTTTCAACATCCGACTTCCCACAACTTGGCGTGGCGCGATGTTCTCTCCCTCTTGAGCCACGTGGGCGAAGTTGTCGAGGAACCCAACGGTCACTTGAAGGTAACGCGCAACCAACACCTGCTTATCCTGCCGGTGCCGACCACGAAAGAAGTGGCTGAAGTGGACGAACTGGCGAAATTGCGCCGGTTCCTCAGCGAGTCGGAAACGGTGTTGCCCGAATCCAGCCAACCCTTGGTCCACATTTTAGTCGTGATTGACCATCACCAGGCCCGCCTCTTTCGCACTGAAATGAATGGCGCAGTTCCGCAACTGATCCAACCCCACCAACCCAATGAGTTTTTTCGCCAAGCCCATGAAGACCGGAATTTCTTTAGCGGCAAAGAAAAGTCCGCGCCGAACGGCTTCTTTGAGCCGGTCGCCAAGGCACTGAAAGATGTCGGCCAGATTCTAATCTTTGGCACCGGCACTGGCACGAGTAGTGAGATGGAGCAATTCACCGTTTGGCTGAAAAAGCACCACGCAGAATTGGCTCGGCGGGTCGTCGGCACGGTGGTCGTGGACGAACAACATTTGACCGAGCCGCAGTTGCTCGAAAAAGCGCGGGCGTTCTATTCGACCCACAACAAAACGTAAACCTCCCACCCACCAACCTGATGTTACCAGCAGAGCGGTCTTGGACCGCACGCTGTTTTATTTTGATTAGGGTGCCGCATCAGCGGGCGGGGGATCATCTTTTAACGAGCGGACATAGGCCAATATCTCGCTGATTTCCGCATCCGAATGTTTTTTGGCGAAGGACGGCATTTCATCTTTGAAGCCGGTCTTGATCACACTAACAATGTGACGGTCGCTCATTTGCAAATCATGCAAGTCCGGGCCTTCGTCTCCCCGGGCATCCACGCCATGGCAATGCGCGCAGCTGTTCAGGAATAACTTTCGGCCTGCCGCGACCATTTCCGGTGTGGACATCGGTGGCGAGCCCTGCCCGGAAACGGCGGGAGGCGGCAGTTGATGCGAATCGGCCCGGGCTTGTTGCTGTAATGCCTTGCCGAAAACAAATGCCCCGCCCAGCGCCAACCCGCTGGTCAGAATGCCCGCGCCCAATGCTTTCAATTCACGATTCATGGTAGATTGATTTAATTGCCCAACAACATTTCCCCGCCCCAATAGCCCGCGCCCGCCACCAAGACCGCGGCGGTAAAACTTACGGCCAGATAACCGGCAAACACCCGCCGCCGAGTGGTGGTGCCGACGATGGCCCGCCAGGTGGCCAGCCCAACGAGCAACGCAAACGCCGGCCAGACGAACAAGTGATGAAAACGCACCAAGTCGCTTCCGAGCATCTCACCCTTCGTCATAATCAAACCGGAGGCTACGGCGGGAAACGTTCCCAATCCCGCCAGCAACATCGTCCAGTAGCCCACGACGTTTAATTGCGGCCCGGCTGGACGGCGCGCCAACGCAAAGCCCGCCGCATCGAAGAGCCACGAGCACCCAGCCAGTGCCAGTGGCAAGTGCGTGGCGGCTCCATGAATTTTTGCCCAGGGAATGTCCATGTTGAGGGCTGGTTTATCCCGCTTTATCGGCGAGGGTTGAATCCACCACCGCCAGCGTGTGATCATGTTCGATATATTTCACGCTGGTGAGACCGAGGTAGGAGCGCAGTTTCGGCGCATCCACCAGCATCGGCCCAGGCTTGGGCGCGGCGCCCGGTTCGGGTTGCGGGAACGCCGTGGAGCGCGCGGTGTGGAACATCATGTTGCCTTCCACCTTTTGCAGGGCTTGGTGGATGTGCCCGTTTAATACGGTGACCGAACCAAACCCCTTGAGCAGTTCCAGCGCCTTCGCGCCATCGTCCGTGCCCCACCCCCACTTCGGATAAACCATCCACAGCGGAATGTGCGCGAACACGACGATGGGCGTTTCCTTGGACAAGCCCGCGAGGTCTTTTTCCAACCATGCGAGTTGCTCCGCGCCCAGTACCCCCAGGCCGCTTTGGGCCAGGTTCATAACATTGTTCAGTCCGATGAAATGCACGCCTTTTTGGTTGAAGCTATACCAGCCCGACCCCACAGTGCCTTTGCCGAAACGTTTGAGATATTCGACTCCGTTGTCGCTGCCCACGTCATGTTCGCCGGGCACATAGAAGACCTGCTTCGTTTTGCAATCCTTCGTCATTTGATCGAGCAGATCAAATTGCCCCGGGTCGGAAAGATGGGTCAGGTCGCCCGTGTGCAAAATAAACTCCGGCGTAACAGGCAGTGCGTTGATGCGGGCGACGGTTTCGCGAAAAGTTGCCGCCACGTCAGGATTGGCGGGCATTTTGAAGCCAATATGGCTGTCGCTGATTTGGACGAAATTCAACAAACCGGTGTCGGTGGCAGGCATTGCCGGTTTGGCGGGCATGCCCGGGGTGGCGCCCATGGCTGGGTCGGCGGTTGCGCCGAGCACGCGTGAACTGAGTGTGCCCCGCCCCACGACCCAGACCAGGCCGGTGCCGGCCCAAGCCATGCATTTTAAGAAACCACGACGGTCTACGCCGTCACGGTTGAGGTTGTCGAGGATGAGATCGGCGGAGCCGGTGGGATGATGGTGGTCGTGGTGCATAAGGTGAATGAAGGGTTACCCTTGAATACGCATGCGGGGCGGATTTTATTCCAAATCGTTCCAGAAATAATTTTTCTTTTTTTGGGAATAAAATCACTCACACCAGCGTATAGGAGTTTCCACATCTCCATTCGTCTGTTGAAAGCATGGTTGTCGGCGCTCTCGAGGAATGAAGGGATTAACCTTGAATACGCGAAAGGGATGAATTTTATTTCCAATCTCCGTAACGGTGGTATTTTATTTTTCTGGGAATAAATCTTTCCCTGTCAGCGTAATAACTTATGGACGAGTCCGTGCCCGATCCGGTCGTTGGGTCTGCCGCTTTTGCGCAGACGCTGCTGCCGCATCGGGATGCCGCGTACAACCTCGCCCGCTGGCTTATGCGCCACGACCACGATGCTGAAGATTGCGTTCAGGACGCCTATGTGCGGGCCTATCAGGCCTTCGGCCGCTTCCGCGGCGGAGACGGGCGCCCGTGGCTGCTCGCGATTGTGCGCAATGTTTGCTATTCGCGCCTGCGGCAAAATCGGCGTGAAGAGCCACCGGCTTCGTTCGATGAAATCGAGCACAGCGAGGCCCTCGCCGCCCCCACGGGAGAATTACCTTGGAAGCACGCCGCCGCGCGCGAACTGCTTCCCGCCGCCATGGAAAAATTGCCCGCCGAATTGCGTGAAATCCTCGTGCTCCACGAACTCGAAGGCTGTGCGTATAAGGAATTAGCCTCCATCCTGGAAGTGCCCATTGGCACCGTCATGTCTCGCCTGGCCCGCGCGCGCATCCGGCTGCAATATGAACTGCAACAACTTTTACGGAAAGATTTGTCCCATGGAATGTAAATCCGATTATATCCTCCTGCAGGCCTATGCGGACGGCGAATTGGACGCCATCCGCATGGTCGAGGTTGAAGCTCATTTGCGCGATTGCCCGGCCTGTCAGCAAGTGGTCGAAAATCTTAACGCCAGCCGCAGCGCGCTGCGTGAAGGCTTGCCCCGCTATGCCGCGTCGGCGAATTTGACGAAAAACATCCGCGCGGCCTTGCCTGCCGCCGCCCCGGCGCATCGCGCCCGCACGGTGAATTTTCGGCCGCGGGCCGGCTGGGTCTCAGCGCTGGCCGCTACCTTGGTGCTGGGCTTTTTCATTGGCCTCCAACATGGCCAGTCAAACAGTTTGCTCGACGAAGCCTTGGCCAGCCATACCCGATCGCTCATGGCGTCGCATCTCATGGACGTCGCCTCCACGGACCAACACACCGTCAAACCGTGGTTTGAGGGCAAAATCAATTTTGCCCCGCCCGTGGTGGATTTGGCCGCGGCGGGATTCCCCCTCGTGGGTGGCCGTTTGGATGAGCTTAATCATCAAACCGTGGCCGCGCTCGTCTACGGGCGGAATAAACATTTCATCAATCTGTTCGTCTGGCCGTCGGCATCCGGAGCCGTGCCTGGTGGCCAGACCGAAGCTTCCGGTTACCAAATCAATTCCTGGACTCAGGGCGGCCTGAACTTTATTGCCGTATCCGAAATACCTGCTGCCGACCTGGCGGCCTTTGCGCAGGCCTACCGCGACCAGACACATCCCTAAACTGCTAATTATTTTGGCCGTTCCCAGCTGCTGGAGATGATCCACTTGCGGAAGCGGACGAAGCTGCCGACGACGCAGCGGGAGCACCCCGCCCGCCCGTGCCTCGGCCAAATCCCGCCGTGCCTACGGCACCGCGCCGGGCACCACCGCGGGCGCCGGGTTCCTGCGGCACCTTGAAATCGTCGGGCAACGGCAAGGGATGCGCCGGGTCAAACGTCCCGGCGTCGTCCACCAGATATTTCGCCAAATCAAATTTGTTCTGCTTGATGCCCTCGACGATGCAGCGCGACAGCAAATAGCCACCGTAATCGTTCGAGTGCAAACCGTCCACGGTGCCGCGGACATCCAGTTGCGGGCCGAGCGCCGTCCACACCTGCACACTCATGGCGTTGAGGTCGATATACGCCGTCCCCGATTCTTTGGCCGCGTCCACCGCGTCTTTCGGGTAGTTGCGCAAGCCGTTGACGTTAATCGCACCCGAGGCGCGGTCAATTTTCGTCATTGGCGAAACGATGACGGGAATCCCGCCTTTGGCTTTCACTTCCGCCGCGTTCGCCTTGAGCAAATTCTTGTAATCCTCCCCTTCAACATACGAGTTGGACCAATCCCGCAGCGGGTAGTCCGGCCCCCAGATGGCGTTGGGGCCGCTCTTGTTCAAGTCGTTCGTGCCAAATTGCATGAAGACGTAATCACCGGGCTGCAACTCACTCATAATCTTGTCCCACCGATGCTCGGCGCGGAAGGCCTTGAGCGTCTCGCCCGACTCGGCGAAATTCGCAATCACCACCGGCGGCTTGAACCAGCGCGGCAAATCCTGCCCCCAAGTACCATACGACTCGGCGTGCTGGTCGGTCACCGTGGAGTCGCTGGCCAGAAACACCGTGATCGGTTTCACCGCCGGTTCGATTTCCACCGCGCAAACCGCCGGTTTGATGTCGGTAAATTCCAGCGTCAGCTTGTCGTCCCAGGTAAACGTGAGGAGTTTTCCGGCCGCATCCACCTCTTGCACATCCAATGTGAGCTTGGTGCCATCCGGAAGCACGGGATTGCGCACACTCACGTTAAATGAACGTGTTTCAAATTTGCCCGCATCGGTGTGCACGCGCTCCAACATCAACCGGCGCGACTCGGCCTTCACCGTCGTGGTGGATTCCGCTTTGGCGTCGCCCAATGTCACCGTCACCTTGTAATTGCCCTCGGGAACTTTAACCGAAAACAGAAACATATTTCCGCTCGTAACGTAGCCATTGTGCAACGGCGTGCTTCCGACTTCGGCGGCACTCTTCCCGACAGTATTGTCCACCGCAGTAATGTTCGCGGCGGGGACAATCGCGTTGGCGGTCAACTCGAAGCCAAAACCGGTGGCGACAGTGTAGGCCGCATCGGGCTTGACCTGCGTGTAACCCGTAGCCACCGGGCCGGGCGCAAATTGGAATTTGAAGCTCGTCGGCGCGTCCGCGGCAAATGCCGTGGTTGCGCCGAGCAGCAACGCGGCGAGGGTCAGATATTTTTTCATGAAATAACTATTGGGTGGTCGCGGTCGGAGTCGCGTTTTCATCAAGTTCGAGGCGGAGATAGTCGTACACCACGCCGCTCGTCTGCCCGCCAGCAGGGATGGTGAGCGTGATGGTGTTCGCTCCGGCCTTCAGCAGCGAAGCGGGAAAAGCGATTTCGCGCTCGAACCATAGGCCCTGAATTTGATTGCGTCCGACGGTGCCGTCACCCGGCACCCGCACGGCATCCACCGACTGCCCATTAACCGTGACGGGAATCCGCCCGCTGGGGAGGCTGCCGCCCGCGATGGCCACCCGCAACGTGGCGACGCCTTTGGGCGCATTCGCCATGTCCCAAGTGATGTTCCACGGGTTGGCGCGGCCACTACTGGCACCACCGCCAGCAATGCTGTTGGGTCGGGCATTCGGATCTTCCACGTGCGGCACATGCTCGAAATACCAATCCTTGTGGAAGTCACTTTTGCCGATGACATAATTCACGTCGTTGGGGAACATGTCGCGGTACACCAGCGCCATGCCGTCGTGGAAAAAGTCGTCGCCCTTGGCGAATTCCGAGCCATTGCGGTTGGGAATGCCGATGTCCCAGACTTGCTGGCCGCGGCGCACCGGCGTCCATACCAATTTGCCCAAGTCCAGCGCTTTACCCGCTTCAACCGTGACATCCGCCTTTGCATATTCGCCGAGAACCCCGTCCGCAATCGCGTGCAGCGTGTATTTGCCCGGGTTGACGTTGGGTATAGTGAAATGGCCCTGGTCGTCGCCATGCACCCAGAATTCATAATGCTTGGCGTCG
>DATHOB010000292.1:0-6190 GCA_035485355.1 Opitutales bacterium
GGCTTTGTACAATTCCCCGCCTTTGTCCGCAGAACAATCTCCGGCGTAGTTCGGCGGCGCAACTTATCAAGATTGCGTTGGAGGCCAATTTTTTGCTATCGGTGAAGGCTACCCCGTTTGACGTTACTTGCGTCGCTTATACCGCAGCCTCCGAATTGCCCTTTGGATTAATTTACCCCAAACCCCGCCTTCCCCATGAAAACCTGCTTCATCACCGGCACGCGCCAGGCGTTGACCTTAACTGCTCTCGCCGCCGCGCTGGCCGCTCCGACGCTCTCAGCCGCGCCCGCCATAGAGAAATCCACCGTCTCCACGCCCGTGACCATCACGGACAGTGGCAACAATTGGACGCTCGATAATGGCATCGTCAAGGCGACGATTGGCAAACGCGACGGGCGCATGACTGCGCTGGTATATCACGGCATCAACACGATGGGTTCATCGGGTGGCGGATATTGGGAGCAAAACCCTTCCGGTCAAATTACCCAAACGGTGACGATTGACCCTGCGACCAACGGCGGCGCCCGCGCAGAGGTGGCCGTCAAAGGCGTGACTGGCGGCCGGGGCTTTGACATGGAGTTCCGCTACGACTTGGAACGCGGGGCCAGCGGTATTTACGTCTATGGCATTTACAACCATCCGGCGTCCTACGCCGCGGCGAGCGAAGGCGAGAGCCGCTACATCACCAAGCTCAACAAGGATTATTTCAATTGGATCTCGGTGGATGCCGACCGCAACATGCTGGAATGCACCCCGAAGGACTGGGGCGCGGGCGTCGTCGTGCATGCGAAGGAGCAACGCATTTTGAACCAGGGCGTGTATCTCAACTCCGTCGAGCACAAATACAGCTACAATGCCGTGCAATTCAAAATACCCGCCTATGGCTGGTCGAGCACTCAGGCGCACATCGGCGTGTGGTTCATCAACCCGACCACGGAGTACTTGAGCGGCGGCGCCAGCAAGTTGGAGTTGGTCGCCCACTTCGACGCCAATGACGACCCCGACCCCATCATCCTCGATTACTGGTGCGCGGGCCACTACGGCGGCGGCGCGGGCTGCAATGTTCCCGCGGGTGAGGAATGGAACCACGTCGTCGGCCCCATTTTTGTCTATTGCAACGCCCTCGCCAACCCCCAAGACCCTTCGCAGGCGGACTTGGATAAACTGGCGGCCACCGCCGGCAACCCCACGGTGCCCGCGGTGTGGAAAGATAACGCCACAGCCTTGTATCAGGATGCCCTCGCCCAGGCGAAAAAACAAACCGCTCAGTGGCCGTATGAATGGGTCAACGGCGTGGATTACCCGCATAAGGATCAACGCGGTAACGTTTCCGGGCAATTCGTGCTGACCGACCCGCTGCTGCCTAAAAATGCCTCGACCAAACTGCCGCACCTCACCGTCGGCCTCGCGCACCCGGAATACACCAGCGGCGCCGGCGGCTTTGTCAACCGCGCGGGTAATGGCAACGTGATTACGTGGGACCATGACGGCAATTATTACCAATTCTGGACCAACGGCACCGAAGATGGAAAATTTGACATCACCAATGTCCGCCCCGGCAATTACACCCTCCACGCATTTGCGGACGGCGTCCTTGGCGAATTCGCGCAGGCCAACATCACGGTTGAGGCGGGCAAAAATATCGACCTTGGCCAGCTCAAGTGGACGCCTGTGCGCTACGGCACGCAAGTGTGGGACATCGGCTACCCCGACCGCACCGGCGGAAAATTCTTCAAAGGCGATGGTGCCAACTATTGGCTCTGGGGCTGGAACATGCGTTACGCGCTCCTCTTCCCCAACGACATCACTTACACCATCGGCAAAAGCGATTACCACCAGGACTGGTTCTTCGAGGAAGTGCCGCACGCGACTTCCACTGATTGGATTAATCCCGCCGCCAAAGACCCCGCCAACCAGCGTTTCGGCTGGGTCAAAGCGCTGCCCACCGGCTCACCCGATCCGTGGCGCCAATGGGGCCAGGGCCGTGCCACCACCTGGACGATCAAATTTAACATGGATAAATCTCCGCAAGGTTACGCGGCCTTTCGCGTGGCACTCGCCGGGGCCGACGGTGGCCGCCCATTGGCCGTGTCCGTCAATGGCAAAAGCGTCGGCGCGATTGGTGGCGGCGGCGGTACTAATCTCAATTCCGTCAACTCGCCCATCATGGCCACCAATGCCATTCGCTACAACACCGACACCGGCGTGTGGCAGCAACGCACGCTGACCTTCGACGCATCGGTCCTCAAATCTGGCGAAAACACCATGACGCTAACCTACCCCGGCGGCGACCTGGAAAGCGGCGTCGTGTGGGACTACTTGCGGCTCGAGTTAAACGAGGCTTACAAACTCGACGGCACGCCGATTAAATAACTCAAGTCCTGAGGCAATGAATTGGGGCGCAAGGCTTTTTGCTCCCACCCGCCGTTTTCTTACTCAGCCGATACTCAACGCTGCGCGGACCACGCGTTGCGGATCGGGGAGCTGGATTTTTTCGAGCGGCATCGAGTAAATCGCCGGGGCATCCATGGCGGAAACGCGCTTGATGGGGGCGTCCAGCTCGTCGAAGGCTTCCGACTGGATGAGGTGCGAGATTTGCGCGCCCACGCCACAGAAGGGTTTGTTCTCCTCCACCAGAAGCACGCGGTGCGTCTTCGCGACTGATTTCAAAATCGTGTCCGTGTCGAGCGGGCGAATGGACCGCAAGTCCACCACTTCCGCGGAGACATCATGCTCGGCGGCGAGAATTTCCGCCGCCTTCAACGCCGTGATGACGGCGCGGCCATGCGCAATGATGGTCAAGTCCGTGCCTTCGCGCTTAATATCCGCCACGCCGAGCGGAATAATATAATCCTCCGCCGGCACTTCGCCGACATCGCCGTAAAGAATCGTGTTTTCCATCACATACACCGGGTCGTTGTCGCGGATGGCGGCTTTGAGCAGTCCCTTGGCGTCATACGGGGTCGCCGGGCAGACGACTTTGAGGCCGGGAGTATTGGCGATAAAATTTTCCGGCGTGTGCGAGTGCGTCGCGCCGACGCCCGTGCCGCCGTTGGCCGGGCCGCGGATGACGATGGGCACATTGATGAGCCCGCCAGACATGTAACGGACGCTCGCGGCGTTATTGAATACCTGATCGAATGCGACATAGCTGAATGACCAGAACATCAACTCCATTACCGGGCGAATGCCGAGCATGGATGCCCCAATGCCCAAGCCGATGAAGCCCGCCTCGCTGATCGGCGTGTCCACAATGCGCTTCGGGCCGTATTTCTCAAGCAGACCTTCGGTGACTTTGTAGGCGCCGTTAAACTGCGCGACTTCCTCGCCCATGATGACGACGTTCGGGTCGCGGGCGAGTTCCTCGTCCATCGCATGGCGGAGCGCTTCGCGGTAAGTAATGGCAGGCATGAAAATGGAATTTTGAAATTTTAAAAACTACTCCAACCCTTGGAAAAACATCCGCCCCTTGACGTTGGATTTTTCGGTGCGATTGTCTTCCTCCCAATAAATATCCTGCATGATGGCTTCGGGCTGGGGGAATGGCGATTCTTCCGCAAACTTTGCGGACGCCTCGGCCTCCGCGCTGGCTTCCTCGTCAATTTTGACGATGGCGGCCTCGTCCAGCACTCCTTCAAACTGAAGGCACTTTTGGAAAAGCGTGATGGGGTCCTTGTTCTCGCGGTAATCGGAAATTTCCTGCTTGGTGCGGTAGGTTTTGTCGGGGTCGGCGACGGAGTGGCCGCGGTAGCGATAAGTGAAAATTTCCAGCAACGTTGGTTTGGATTCCTCGTGCGCGCGCTTGATGGCGGTGGCGGTTTTCTCGCGAACTTCGTAAAGGATGTTGCCGTTGCACAAGTCCCACGCCATGTCGTAGCCGTCGGCGCGCTTGGCCAGCGGCTCGCCCGCGCTGGAGCGCTCCTGGCTGGTGCCCATGGAATACTTGTTGTTTTCGATGATGAAGACGATGGGCAGATTCCACAATGCCGCCAAATTATACGCTTCGTGCACCGCGCCCTGGTTCACTGCGCCATCGCCCATGAAACTCAAACAGCAGCCTTTGAGGCCTTTGAATTTCAACGCATAGGCGATGCCCGTGCCTAAGGGAATTTGTCCGCCGACTATACCATGGCCGCCCCAGTATCTTTTATCCGGCGCGAAAAAGTGCATTGAGCCGCCCTTGCCCTTCGAGCAACCGGTGACTTTGCCGGTCAGCTCCGCCATGCACTCGTTCATCGACATGCCAACGCCGAGGGCGTGACCATGGTCGCGGTAGGCGGTGATAATATGGTCGTGCTCGCCGAGGAGGGAAATCGTTCCCATGGCCACCGCTTCCTGGCCAATATATAAATGCAAAAACCCGCCGATTTTGCCCTTTTGATAAACCGGGACGCAACGTTCCTCGAAGCGGCGGATGCGCACCATGTCGCGATACAGGCACAGCTTGTCGGCCTTGGTCAACTTGGCGTTGACCGGGTGCGCGGCGAGCGCGGCCATGGCGCGGGGCGTCAGCTCCGGTTTGGGGGCGGCGGCGCGGGGGGCGGCAGTCTTGGTGCTCACGTGTGCGGGGGGGTGGACGGTAAAACCGTGGAGCAAAAACCATGCACGTTTGCCGGGCGTCGGGCAACCCAAAAGAAAGGAGTCAAGGAACACAGGAGCAGAGGAGCACAGGGTATCCGACTGAAGGTCGCAAAGAAGTGTAAGCTCTGATATCATGGTTGATGCGATAGTTCAGTAAATTTCCTCTGTTCCTCTGTTCCTCTGTTCCTCTGTTCCTTTCTTTCCTGACTTTAACCCAACCTATCCAACGCAGCCAACGCACCGATTCCCCAAACGGACAAGTT
Organism: Opitutales bacterium; assembly: GCA_035485355.1. Taxonomy (GTDB): domain Bacteria; phylum Verrucomicrobiota; class Verrucomicrobiia; order Opitutales; family JABDGR01; genus JABDGR01. The sequence continues at coordinate 4,845 of DATHOB010000292.1, forward strand.
AAGGTAAAGTGCGCGTCCCGCATGAACCTGCCTCTACTGGCCGCTGCCGGCGACCCCGGCGCCACCGAGTATTACCAATACTTCGTCATCACTGCCGCCGTGCTCGTCGCGCTCAAGCACGCGCTCGACCTGTGGAAGTCGCACCTGCGCGCGCCCGACCCCGTGCCCCCGCTGCACAAGGAATATGCCTCGCGCGAAAACCTCGCCGATGTCGATGCCCGGCTCGACGCCCTCGTCGCCGACTTCGAGCGCAAGGCCGACGAAAATTTCCGCTCCTCCTCTGCCTCGCGCGAAAAAATTTACGAAAGCATCCGCGCGCTGGAGCGCGGGGTCGCCGCCTGGCAAAAGGAGACGGAGCTGCTCACCCAGCGTCTCCATCATCTGGACGCGAAATTGGACCGGCTCATCGAACGCGCTTCCTTCAACGTCTAAGCCCATGAATGCCGAACAACGCCTCCTCCTGCGCCATGCGCTTTTGCGCCAGCTCGCCGCCGCCGCACCCGCCGCGCTTCCGCCCGCAACTTTGTTGCACGGCGCGCACCTCGCCGGCTTTTCCCTCGATGACGCCCAACTGCAAACGGAGTTGAATTACCTTGCCGACAAAAATCTCCTCGAAATCACCCCCACCGCCCTTTCCCACGGCTTCCCCCGCGCGCGGCTGACGGCCACCGGACGGGATTATCTGGAAGGGGAGCATTTGCTCTAACATGGCCAAGCGCATCGCTAAAAAACCGTTTGACGAGCATCTCGAAAACTTGCGCGACGCCCGCCGTCAAACCGAGGAGGCTATCCATATGCTGGGGGGAACCCACAAACATGCCAACCAGGTTATGGCCATTATTTGGCAAATGGTATTTGAGGATTTGACGGAGCGCAAAAAACAAAAACCGGAATTGGAAGCGATCAACACATTCTCGGGCGTCATTTACCGACTCGCCCAAAGCGCACACCGGTTGAAAACCCTGGAACACGAAACGCGCGAATACGAAGAACAATTGCGCAAGCATCGCGAGGCGGCCGCACAAGCGCGCGAAGCATTGGCGAACCATCCGGGCCTGCCGGAGAAAGAGCGGGAGGTGTTGGAGCGGGAATTGAATATCATGAGCTAATGGATTCCTTTGCTCCTCTGTTCCTTAGCTCCTTTGCTCCATGTTATTCCTTCCCTACCAAAAACGCTGGATCGAAGATCGCTCGCGGCTCAAGCTCCTCGAAAAATCTCGCCAGGTCGGCATGTCGTGGGCCACGGCCTATGCGCTGGTGCGGCGGCAGGCGGAGCCCGGAGCGCGGCTCGACGCCTGGGTCGCCTCGCGGGATGAAACGCAGGCGCGATTGTTTTTAGAGGACTG
>DATHOB010000293.1:0-2532 GCA_035485355.1 Opitutales bacterium
CCCGGTGTTTTCCGGGGTTGACACCTTATTACTAATTAATACCATCTGCCCTGTGAGCCGGTTTCTGTCCGCTCCGGTGCGCAACCTTCATCATGAAACGTGTAGTCATTATTGAAGACGAAACGATGCTGCGGGATTTACTCGCCGAATTGTTAAAGAATTTTCCCCTTTGCACCCTCGCGGGTGCCTATGGGGACGGTCTGGAGGGCTGGAAGGGTATACAGAAAATCAAGCCGGACATGCTGATTTTAGACATCAAAATTCCCTCACTCAATGGTCTGGAGATTTTGCGGCGACTGCGTGAACAAGTGCCCAATTGCAATGTCCTGCTCTTCAGCGCTTTTTTCAGCACGGGCATGGTGCGCCAGGCGCTCAAGTCCGGCGCCAACGGCATCATTGAGAAAACCGCGGGCCTGCCGGAAATGGAAAAAGCCATCCGCGCCGTGCTCGACGGTGGAACCTATCTCGGCCCAGGCGTGGCGGACATGGTGCGCCGCATCATGATCGAGCCGGACAAGGACGATTCGCTCGAAAGCCTTTCCGACCGTGAGCGCGAAGTCCTGCAATACGTGGCCGAGGGTTTTTCGACGAAAGAAATTGCGGTCAAACTTTCCATCAGTGTTAAAACCGCCGAGACTCACCGCTCCAACCTGATGACGAAGCTCAACCTTCACGGCATCGCCGGGTTGACGCGCTACGCCATTGAGCACGGCTTGATCAAGTCCACTTCGCAGGGGGCAAGTTAGCCTGCGCGTTGGCGGGTGTCCCCCACGACCGCGTCCATCCAGGATTCGAGTTTGGGCTTTAGCGCAGCTTCGAGTGCGGGGCGGCCTGCCGGAGTGTCGAGCGGCTCCTTGGCGTAAAAATAAATTTTCAGTTTCGGCTCGGTGCCGCTGCCACGGATCGCGCAACGCCAGCCACCGGCCAATTCGTAGAGGAGGAAATCCTCGCGCGGGACCAGTTCACCTTCCTCATCCCGGTGTTCCTGCAGAAAATCGCGGACGCGTTCCACGACGCGCCCGCCGAGGGATTTCGGCGGATCGGAGCGCATCGAAACCAGCGCGCGCTGAATTTGCGCGACCCCCGCCGCGCCTTCAAAAGTGAGGGTGCGCAACGATTCTTTGAAATAGCCATGCCGCGCATAAAGAGCGTCGAGAGCCTGCGTCGCCGTCAGCCCGTTGGCGGCGAGCCAGGCGGCCAACTCGGTCGTCATCGCGGCAGCAGCATTGGCGTCTTTGTCGCGCACGGCATCACCCGCCAGGCAACCGTAGCTTTCCTCAGCGGAGAACACCATCCAGGTTGAATATTTCAAGGACAACGCCGCCCGTTCGCGCGGGGACAATGCGGCAATCTCGGCCCGCGTGCGTTTGTCACCGGCGGCGGCCAGGGCGGTGAACAGTTGATTTTCGTATTTAAAAAGTTTCGCCCCCATCCATTTGAAGCCGGTAAGCGTGTTGACACATCGCGCGCTATGGGCTTTGGCCACGACGTCGAGCATCGGCGTGGTCACAAAACTTTTTAACAACACCGAATTGGGTGAATCTTCCGACGTCAGCCAGCCAAGCTCCTTCGCGCGGGTGAAGCGGTAATCCGCCAGCAACACCCCGAGTTCGTTGCCCGTCAATGCACGGTAGCTGCCATCTGCTTCGCGGAAAATTGCGCCGAGGCGGTCGTCATCCGGGTCAGTGGCGATGCCGGCGGCGGCCTGCGAAGTTTGCACCTGTTGCAAAAGCTGGGCCAGTGCGCGCGGGTCTTCCGGATTCGGTGATGGTACCGTGGGGAAGCGCCCATCTTGTTTCATTTGCGCGGTGACTTCCACCACTTCCGCTCCCAAGCTGCGCAACAAATTGGGAATGACCACGCCGCCAGTCCCATGCAGCGCGGAATAAACGATGCGCGGGTGGCGTTCACGAATCAACGCCGGGTCGAACACGACTTGGGCGGCGGCATCGGCATACTTGGCTTCCAATTCTGGGGTAACGGTTTTCCATCCCTCGCCCGTGGCCGCGGCGGCGGCCTTCAATACTGGCGCAAGTTCCTCGGGTTTCACCGCGCGTACTGCGGTGACAATTTCATCCGCCAGCGGCGGCACTACCTGCCCGCCATGCGCGGCATAGGCTTTGTAACCGTTGTCGTGCGGCGGGTTGTGGCTGGCGGTGAGCACGATGCCGGTGTCAGCGCCAAGGGCCCGCACCGAAAAGCTAAGTTGCGGCGTCGAACGCGGGCCGGTAAACAGCCAAGCTTCGCCGCCCAGGCCCGTCCAGACGCGCGCGCATAATTCCGCAAAGTAGCGGGAAAAATGTCGCACGTCGTGCGCGATGACAATGCGTGGTTGGGGATTTTTGCCCAGTCCCGCCACTTTCACACTGCGAAAAAGGCCCATAGTTGCGCGCGCAACGGTGACGTCGTTCAACGTGTTTGCGCCAATGGCGGGGTGGGCCGGGTTGTCCACGCCACCGGGGCCGAGTTCCGTGGGCGCGGATTTCCGGCCAATGACGCGTCCTCGCATGCCGCCGGTGCCAAAACTCAAAT
>DATHOB010000294.1:0-8032 GCA_035485355.1 Opitutales bacterium
GAGGAAAGGCGGCCAGCACCAGCACGCAGGCGAAAAGGCGGAGGATTTTCATGAGTGGCCGCAAAATCGGATCTGAAGTATTAACACCGAATCCCCGCCAGAGTGTCGCAGAATCAGCCCATCGCCAAGGGGATTCCCCACACGATATAATTGCACAGAGTTTTAATTTTTCTCACCCAAAATTACGGATACTCCCCAGCGTCGTGCAAGGTTTTGAGCGCGGCTTGCACGGTGGGTTTGTCTTCCTGATAAGTGACGCCGCACCAGCGGGCGTTGGTGGTCAGCACGCGCACGCGGGCTTGTTTGAGCGTGAGCATTTCGCCAATCGCACGGGGCAGGTAGCATTCGGATTTCAGTTCCGCGCCGCGTTCGCGGAGAAATTGGGTGAACTGCGCTTCGAGCAGCGGGAAGACCGCGGGAGTCAGCGCCCAGCAATTCATGGAGACAGTGGTGTCGGCAGGGAAATGCACGGATGCGTCGGTGGCGGATTTCGCATTGGCCCCGCCAGACGGATCGGGGGCGAGTCCGGTTTGCTCTTCAATCGAGACGAGGTTGCCTTTTTCATCCGCGCGGCAAACCCCGCGCGCGACGGTGCCGTGTTCGGAAAGGGTCTGCCCGAGCCGGTAACCCACGAGGGCGAAATCGGTCGATATTACCGGCGCGGCGCGGAGAAACTTCGCCAGTTGGTGAAAGGCGTCGGCGCCGTAAAAATCATCGGCATTGACGACCGCGAACGGTTCCTTCACGGCCATGCGCGTGCACCACACGGCGTGTGCCGTGCCCCAGGGTTTTTCGCGGCCGGGCGGGGGAGTGAAACCTGCGGGCAGCGCGTTCAAATCCTGAAAAACGTAGTCCACCGCGAGACCGGCGCGCACCTGGGGATTCTGGGTGATGCGCGCGCGGAAGGCGTCGGCAAAATCGCGGCGGATGATGAAGACGATTTTCGCAAACCCCGCGCGGTGGGCGTCGTAAATCGAATAGTCGAGAATCGTCTGCCCATGCGGCCCGAGCGGGTCCATCTGCTTGAGGCTGCCGTAGCGGCTGCCCAGGCCGGCGGCGAGGATGACGAGGGTGGGGGGCATGGCGGGAAGTGTGGAGGGTGGAGTGTGAAGTGTGAAGTTCAATCCTCGCCAACCCATTCGTTTTTAACTTCACACTTCACGTTCCACACTGCACACTCAAAATTACAAAAGACATTTAACTTTTTCGATTACTTTTCGATGCGCGCCCAACTTGAAGCCGTGACCGAGGAGCTCCGCCGATTGCGGTCGGAGGGCGTCACGCAGGTGTACGTCGGCGATGAGACGATGGCGCGATTGCGCGCGGTGGTGGACAAGCAACGCGGTGCGCGATTGGATATAGTTGCCGAACCGGAACCTCCGACCGAAGTTTATGATCAAGAAGCCGTTGCCCCGGCAGCAACCCCGGCAACCCCACGGCCCAAGTTTGCCGCTTCGCCCAAAACCGCCACTTTGCGCTGGGATGGCAAGCCCATCACCCCGCTGCCCGCGCCGCTGGTGTTGGAAGTGCCCAAAGGTTCCAAGATAGAAAAAATGCAGTGGCTGCGCGAGCGGGTGTTGACCTGTCCGGTCTGTTTGGACCATCTGCACCCGGGGCGGAAATTGGTTTTTGGGGTCGGCACGCCGGAAGCGGAAATATTTTTTTGCGGTGAAGGCCCAGGCGCGGAGGAAGAGCAGCAGGGCGAGCCATTTGTCGGCCCCGCCGGAGAGTTGCTCACCAAAATCATCCAGGCCATGGGGCTGACGCGCGAAAAAGTTTACATTGGCAACGTGATGAAATGGCGCCCGGAAATGCCGCAGGACTACGGCAACCGCGAGCCCACGCCGGAGGAGGTCGCGTTTTCGCTGCCTTTTTTACGCGCGCAATTGGATATTGTGCGGCCCAAGGCGATCGTCGCGCTGGGCAACACGGCCGTCTCCGCCTTGCTGGGTTTGGATCCCGAAACCAAAATGAAGGACTACCGCGGCAAATGGCACATATTCAACGGCGTGCCGTTGATGTTCACCTATCATCCTTCTTATTTGCTGCGCAACTCCGCTCTGTCCGTCAAACGGCAGGTGTGGGAGCACATGATGCTGGTGATGGAGCGCGTGGGCATGCCGATTAGCGAGAAACAGCGCGGGTTCTTTTTAAGCAAGAGTTAGCCATGGGAAGTTGGATAGTGATGGTACCGTTTGCCACGGAAAATACCCAGACGGGCGCAACTAGATTGCGCCCCTACAGCGGATGACGACGGGTATTGTGGGGGGCGCAGTCTTGCTGCGCCCGCCAAACCACCAAAATTTTGTTCTTCCAACTTCCGGCTTCCCGCTTGTAACTTCCCCGCATGCCTTTCGACTTCTCCACCGTCCCCGACCGCCGGAACACTGGCAGCCTGAAATGGGACAAATATGCCGGCCGCGACATTCTGCCCTTGTGGGTCGCGGACATGGATTTCCTGTCGCCGCCCGCGGTGGTCGAGGCGTTGCAAGCGCGCGCGGCGAATGGCATCTACGGTTACACCGTGCCGACGGACGAAGCGCGGCAGGCGGTGGTCGAGTATCTTCAGCGGCAATATGGCTATACGATCCAGCCCGAATGGATCGTGTGGTCGCATGGTTTGGTGCCGGCGTTGAGCATCGCCTGCGGCGCGTATGCCAAGCCGGGCGAGGGCGTCCTCGTCTGCACCCCGGTTTACCCGCCGATGCTGAGCAGCCCCGTCAACATGGGCCGCAAATTGATTCCGGTGCCGCTGAAGCTCGACGGCGAACGCTGGGAGTTCGACTGGCCCGCGCTGGAAAAAGCCGTGACGCCGGACACGCGGATTTTCATTTTGTGCAGTCCGCACAATCCCGTGGGCCGGGCGTGGACGCGCGCGGAACTCACCCAAGTGGCCCAATTTTGCGCCAAGCACAAGCTGGTGCTCGTCTCCGACGAAATCCATTGCGACCTGTTGCTCGACGACGGCGCGAAGCACACGGTCACCGCCTCTTTGAGTCCGGAAATCGAGGCCTTCACGCTGACCCAGATGGCCGCGAGCAAGACGTATAATTTGCCCGGGCTGGCGTGCGCGTTCAGCGTGATTGCGGATAAAAAATTGCGCGCGGCCTTCGCGCACACCGCGCAGGGGTTGGTGACGGAAATCAACGCCTTCGGCTACGCGGGCACCATCGCGGCGTTCCGCCACGGCGAACCCTGGCGGCGCGAGCTGGTGGCGTATTTGCGCGCGAACCGCGATTTTTTGTATGTATTTACCCAGACCCGTTTGGCGCCGTTGAAGCTGGTGCCCATGCAGGCGACTTATCTGGCGTGGCTGGACGCGCGGGCGCTGGGCGTGGATAACCTGCAAAAGTTTTTTGAGGACGCGGGCGTGGGGCTTTCTCCCGGTTCCATCTTTGGCGAAGCCGGGCGCGGCTACGTGCGGCTGAATTTCGGCTGCCCGCGCGCGACGCTGGAGGAGGCCTTGCGGCGCATGGAAAAGGCCGTGAAGGCGCATCGCGCGAAGTGATTGTCTTTGCCGGTGAGCATCGTGTCATGGCCTCGACCAATTATTTCTCCCATGCGACGGCGGCGGCGCGCTACGCGAAATACCGCCCCTATTTTCATCCGCGGCTGATGGAGCGGCTGGTGCAGTTTACGGGGTGTGCGCGGTTTGCCCATGCCCTGGATGTCGCCTGCGGCACGGGGAATTCCACCCGGGCGCTGGCCGCGGTGGCGGAAAAAGTGACGGCGGTGGATGCCTCGGCGGCGATGCTCGCACAAGCGCCGGCATTGCCGAATGTGGTTTATCAGGAAGCCGCCGCCGAAGCCCTGCCGTTTGCGGACTCCACGTTTGAATTGCTCACCGTCGGCCTGGCCTTTCACTGGTTCGAGCAGGACACCTTCATGCGCGAGGCGCACCGCGTGCTCGCGCCGGGGGGCTGGCTGTTTGTGTATAATAATTTGTTTATGGGCGCGCTGCGCGGCTGCCCGGAATTCAAAATATGGATGGATGAGGTGTATCTGAAAAAATACCTCACGCCCCCGCGCACGCGGAAAAAACTGACGCCGGAGTATTCCGAAAAATTCGGTTTCGCGCGCGTCGGCCTGGAGAATTTCCCGAACGAAGTTAGCGTGACGCGGGAGCAGCTCGTCGGCTATTTTCTCACGCAAAGCAATGTCATCGCCGCGGTCGAGCAGGGGAGCGAGCGGATTGACGACGTGGCGACGTGGATTGACCGCAGCGTGGCCCCGTTTTTCACCGAACCCACCCGCGCAATGCAATTCGGCAGCGATTTGTGGTTTTTGCGCAAGCGGGGGTGAGGCGGGGGGCGGAGGGTCGGCCCACTTCGCATTTGAAAAACAATGGGTTCATTTCTCAGCCTCTACAGCAGAAGCACCAGTTGCACGGAATAACCATCTCAATGCTCCCCATGGAAATGGCCAAGCCTGTACCTCAACTGCTAATGCAATATGATCATGCTCTTCCAGCACCTTTGCGTCCCACCAGAACCACTGACGGTTGTCCGGTTCCATCCAGTAGAGCCAATTGTCTAAAGACCAATCCTTTTCAATTTCCGCTCGCGCCTATTCTTCGGGTGGGAGGTCTTTCCACCAAACCAGCCACTCTTTTGCCTGCTCAGAAGATATCTTTGCAACGCACGCCGACTTGAACCATTTTGGCAGATTTGGCGGCGATTTCCGTTCTGCTGGCCAACCTTTGAGTGCGGCTTCGTCCACGATTTTTAAAACCGATTTGGCTTGGGCCAAAACGTCGTTAGTTCCAAAAGGACAACGCACTAAAAATCGAACGATCCCCAGGCCACTTGGTTTTTCACTGGGCGAAGGCCCGTTGATCAAACGCTGCAATTCACCCTGCAAACGAAATGATGTGTTATCCATAATTAATGTACCTTTCCTGTTAGAGCGACTTCACATCGGTCTTTAGATAAGATGTTCATACCTACTATTTAAGTTTATTATCAAAATGAATTTTGTCGTCAACTTGCTTGTCCGTACCGTTATTTGCGGTCGACTGCTTGCGAAGGGCGTTTTTTCAGGTTGCCTACGCATGTGCCGCTGAAAGGGGTTGCATCCAGCGTCGGAAAAGTTGAAAAACGGGCATGAATGAGACGTTATTCAATACCGTGGCCGTCGTGGGGTTCATCGCCTTGGTGGTGATGATGAGTTGCATCAAGTCCACCCGGCGGCATATCGACGACCAGAAATTCGCGCAATTGACGGGGACGCGCCGCGCCTTCGGCACGGTCTTTCCGCCCGAGCGGGTATTGAAGCCCTCCGGGGTGACGCGCATGCGGATTGCCAAGTATGCCGCAGCCATCGCCGGGGTTTGTTTTGCCGTCATGATCGTGAAGCGGGTGATGGATGTGCATAATGGGTAGAGCCGTAAAATATGGGCTAGATTGTTTGGGGTAGGGCGGGGCGTCCTCGACCCGCCTAGCGGATTGGGATTCGGAAAAGGTAGGAGGGGGAAATTTCCATTTGATGCGCATAAAACCGGAAGCTAGGCGGGTCCGGAGGCCCCGCCCTACCTCCATACAGGCCCGCCCCACCACAATGTTGGCCCCGCCCTACCTCCGCCTTGATTTTCAGCGTGCCAAGGCGGGGCCTTTCTGCTCTAATCCTCCGCTTTACCCCTTTCCACCCATGAATCCCGTACTCAAACTGATGCTCGACGGCGAGGCGCTCAGCACGGCCCAGATGGCCGAGGTGCTGCGCATGGACTTGGCGCAGGTGGAGAAGGAACTGGCCGCGCTCAAGGCGCAGGGGGTGTTGCTCGGCTGGCGTCCGGTGCTCAATCCCGACTATCTTTCGGAAAACCAGGTCTTTGCGGTCATCGAGGTCAAAATCAGCCCGGAGCGCGAGGGCGGCTTCGACCGGATGGCGACGCGCATCGCCAAGTTCGAGCAAGTGCGCTCGTGCTACCTGATGTCGGGCGCGTATGATTTGATGGTCATCGTCAGCGCGCACAACCTGCGCGAGATCGCGGCGTTTGTGTTCGAGCGGCTGGCGACCTTGCACGGGGTCGTCTCCACGGCGACGCACTTCATGCTCCGCGCATATAAGGAGCAGGGCTACCTCCTCGCCCGCGAACACGCGCCGGCCGACAAGCCCGCCGTGAGCGCGTGAAGCGCACGGCCAATTTTCTGCGCGGATCCGGGCCGTTGGCCCCGTCTTAAATTGGCTGTGATGTGAATTCATCCTTCATTTTTTTCATCCTGTCGTCATGTCCGATTCCTCCTCCCAGCGTTTTGTCGCCAACCACGTGGCCACTTTGCCCCGTTCGGGTATTCGCGACTTTTTCGCCGTCGTCGCGCAGATGCCGGAGGCGATCTCGCTGGGCATTGGCGAGCCGGACTTCGTCACGCCATGGCACATCCGCGAGGCGGCGATCTACGCGCTCGAACAGGGCAAGACGCACTACACCGACAACCGCGGCCTCCTCGCGCTGCGCCGCGCCATCGCGGAATACGTCGGCAAGCACTTCCGCCTCGCGTACCGCCCCGAGGACGAGATTTTGACGACCGTCGGCGTCTCCGAGGCGCTCGACATTGCGCTGCGCGCCCTCGTCAACCCTGGCGACAAGGTGATGTATCACGAGCCCTGCTACGTTTCGTATTCGCCGAGTGTCACCCTCGTGCACGGGCAGGCCATTCCGGTGCCGACCACCGCGCGCGACCAATTTGCGCTCGACCCGGACGCGCTGGCGAAAGCGTGGCAGCCGGGCTGCAAGGTGCTGGTGTTGAATTTTCCGACCAACCCGACCGGCGGCGTCGCCGACCGCCCGCGCTTGGAAAAAATCGCCAAGTTCGCGCAGGAAAAAGATTTGGTCGTGCTCAGCGACGAGATTTACGCGGAGCTGACTTTCGAGGGCGAACATGTGTCCATCGCCAGCCTGCCGGGCATGCGCGAGCGCACGGTTTTCCTCCACGGCATGTCGAAGGCGTTTGCCATGACGGGCTTCCGCCTCGGCTACGCCTGCGGCCCGGCGCCGCTGATTGAGGCGATGATGAAGGTGCACCAGTATTGCATGATGTGCGCGCCAATCCTTTCGCAGGTCGCCGCCACCGAGGCGCTCAAGCACGGGTGGGACGATGTGCTGCGCATGCGCGAGAAATACCACCAGCGCCGCGATTACATTGTTGCGCGCTTCAACGAGCTCGGCCTGCCGTGTCATTCTCCGCGCGGTGCGTTTTACGCGTTTCCGAGTGTGCAAAATTTCGGCCTGCCCTCGATGGAATTTGCCACGCGATTGCTCAAGGAAAACCAGGTGGCGGTCGTTCCCGGCACGGCCTTTGGGCCGGGCGGTGCGGGCTTTGTGCGCGCGAGTTTTTCGACCGGCTACGACCAGATCATCCAAGCCTGCGACCGCATCGGAAAGTTTTTGGACACGCTCGCCAAGGAAAAGGGGATTCACCGCGAAGGCGCAAAGGCCACCAAGGGAGAAAAATAGCCAACCGCGCCGTTGTGCTTTGGCCTCGTGGATTGCACTTCCTTGTGCCATCCTCGTGGGAACTTTGCTTTATTGCGTTGATATATTATGCCTACTCTTTCCCGCAGCGTGGCCCTCGTCGGCCGACCCAACGTCGGCAAAAGCCGCCTCTTCAACCGATTGGCGGGCAAGCGCATTTCCATTGTCCATGATCAGCCGGGCGTCACGCGGGATTTGATTGCCGAGCAGTTGCCCGCGGCGCGCGGCGGCTATTTGCTGATGGACACCGGCGGCATCGGCCTGCCCCATGCGGCGGCGACTTCGGTCATTGTCAAAGCCACGGAGGAGCAGGTGGATTTCGCCATCGCGGCGGCGGGGCTGGTCATCTTTGTCACCGATGCCCACACGGGCCGCACTGGCGGAGATGAGCGCATTGCCGAGAGCCTACGCGCCTCGCGCAAGGCGACGATTCTCGTCGCCAACAAGGCGGACGACCTCCGACGCGAGGCCGAGGCGCAGGCAGAATTCGCCGGGATGGGCTTTGGCGAAATCATTCCCGTATCGGCGGAGCACGGCATCGGCATGGATGCCTTGCACGAG
>DATHOB010000295.1:0-9641 GCA_035485355.1 Opitutales bacterium
AACGGTGACAAGCGGCCCGGCATATCCATACGGAGCGAGGGCATCTTGCGCGGGACTACCCCACGGCTGGAGGGCCAGCGGCGTCGGAGACTCGATCAAGGGCACCAAAAATGCGCCTTGCTGGCTTTGGAGCACGTATGCGCTGGCCTTGGCGCCGCGCCGCTCGGCTTCAAGCGCAACATAAGCGGGCAAATGATGAAAATCATGCCGGGGGAAGCGCCGGAGGGTATCCATCCAGCGGGGGTCGGAAGCATCAATAATATCGTCCCAAAACATTGTTTAAACCGTCAAAGTGAAGTTCGAGGTAATCACCGACACCTGTTATCGGCATGAAGTGCCACTCCTTTCGGCGCTTTTGGTTACTTTTTAGCGTCAGGCGGTGGACTGCCCATGAATTCCTGATGCAAGCCGGTGGCGGGCTCAACCACACCTTCACGAGCGAGCACTTTCCACACGGTCAGAAATAAAATTTTAATATCGAGCTGCAAAGAGACGTTGTCGACATACCAGACATCGAGCCGAAATTTATCCTCCCAAGTGATGTCATTGCGGCCTTTGACTTGGGCCAGCCCAGTGACGCCGGGGCGTACCTGGTGGCGGCGGGCTTGCTCGGGTGAGTAACGCGGCAGGTAGCGAATGAGCAAGGGACGGGGGCCAACCAGGCTGAGGTCCCCAAGAAGCACATTGAGCAGTTCGGGAAGTTCGTCGAGCGAAGTGCGGCGCAGCCAGCGGCCAAAGGGGGTCAAGCGCTCCAAATCGGGCAGCAAATTGCCGTGTGCGTCGCGGGCGTCAGTCATGGTGCGAAATTTGCGGATCTCAAATATTTCACCATGCCAACCCGGTCGTGGTTGGCGGAAAATTACTGGTGAACCTAGTTTGATCCGAACCATGAGCGCGACCACCAGCGCCAGCGGCAGCCACAACGGCGCAGTAAGCACGACCGCCAACACATCCAACACCCGTTTGCCGCCATTGCGGTAGATGCTCATGGCAAACCCGTCATCCGGTAGTGAACGTGTGGTTGGCGCCATCTGACGTATTGGCTCATCAAGGAATTAAGATAGATCCGGGAAGGAACCTGGACAACCGGGAAACGCATGTTGTCCTTGAACTGGCAAAGTTTTTCGTCCTCGCGGGAATTTAACCCGTAAACCATTTCGCGGATCGCGGCGTTGCGGCGACACATTTGCGTGAACTGATAAACCACGCCGGTGGTGATGTTGTAATCGAGAAATTCCGATGCAACCAAAACACGCTCAATGTAGGCGGTATGCTCGATGGCGTAGCCCACAATGTATCCACCAAGCCGACCGTTGACCAAACCACCCAGCACCACGACTTCGGGCCGGACGAAATCGGCGCGCAAGGTGCGCATAAAATCTTCACGAGTGGGAACTGAGAGGTAACCGGTGCGCTGGATGGAAGAGCAAGTGACTTCATAACCTTGGTCTTCGAGGATTTTACGGTCGAGCCGAACAATCTGCGCGTCTTTGTAACAACCGCGCAAGTAAGTGCGGCGGCGCGGGGGCAACAGGCTCAAATCGTAATCGGAAATATTGGCCAGCAACTGGGTGGGCAAAGTGGCATTGGCAATGGCCAGCGAATCATCCGCCAAGGCGGCCCGATAGCCCCAAGCCCACCAGCGCGGACGGGAGATTTCTTCCTTATGCAATCGGGCCAGAGGGTGAATCGGCTGAAAATAGCCGCCTGGGCGCACTTCTTCCCAGATTCGTCCACGAAAATTTATTGTTTTGCGGCCCAGCGCGTGCCACCACTCCGCCATTGCGGCTTCGGTGAGCAAGGTTGCTTCACCGGTGTCGGGAAGTATGAGCGGAGGCGGTTGACCCATGAAAAGAATTCGAAAAGAAAGTATTTTTATTCGAACGGTTGCAAACCCGCTGGCGCGCGGTTTAGCCGGGCAGCTTCGAGCCAGTCCACAAATTTATCCGCCATCAGGGAACGGGAGAATTTAGTTTCGGCCAGGTGGCGGGAGTTGGCGGAGAATTCACGGCGAAGTTCCGGATGATCCGCGAGACGGCAGAGGGCATCGGCAAACGCGGCGGGGTTGCCGGGCGGAACGGCCAAGCCGCAGCGGTGTTGCAGGATCATGTCGGCCAGCCAGCCGGGATAATTGTTGATTACGGGCAGCCCGGCAGAAATGTAATCGAAAAATTTGTTGGGTGAAGTTCCGTAATAAAACGCGGGGATATTGGCCAGAATCATCAAGCCCGCGTCGGCGCAACTGATAATTTCATTCAGTTTTTGTTTTGGCATCAGACCGAAGAAACGGCAATTGTCGAGTCCTTCATGCTGGGCGCGTTCGACGAGTTTGGGCTTTAATTTGCCCTCGCCGATGAAGACCAACTTAATATCGTTGCGTCCGCGAAGTTTCAATTCCGCTGCGGCATCGAGCACGGCATCCAAACCGTTGGCCAAGCCGTGTGCGCCCGTGAAAACGGCTACAAAATCTTTCGGCCCGATGCCGTCGAGGCGCAAGTCCTCGCGCTTGCCGGGGTGAAATAAATCCAAATCCGCGGCATTGGGAATGACGGCAATGGGCAATCGCTTCCTACTTCGACGCACAATACCCTGGCCAATGCCCGGGGAAAGCCCGATGCAGGCGGAGGCGGCCCGGTAACTAACCCACTCCAAAGCGCTAAGCGCAGACAGCACCAACGGATTAGTGACGACGCCCATGGCCTTCGGAAGCTCGGGCCATAAATCACGCACTTCAAACACAAACGGTTTGCTGCGTAGATACCGGGCAAAGATTCCCGGAATGCCGGCGGTAAGTGGCGTGCTCGTGGCGAAAACAATATCGTAATCCAACTTCAACGCCAAACCGATGCCGCGCAGGGCGTAGCGCATAAAAATACGCGCCCGCTGGGGAAGGCTTTGATAATTGGAATAAGTAAGGCGGAATTGAATCACGTCGATGCCGTCAATGACGCCCCGATGGATGAGTGCTCCGGGCGGGCCGGGAAGGTCGAGCGGGTCAGTGTCGTCGATGACACACACCATCGTAACCTGGTGACCGCGCGCAATCAGCCGCCGAGCAAATTCATAGGAACGGATGCCGCCAGCTCCGCGCGGCGTATTGAAATACTGGTGAAAATACAGAACGCGCATGAATTACACGCGGAGCGGAGTGAACGTGGTGGAGACTTCTAATTTATCCGCCACATCAAACAGCAACTCGAAGGATACCGCAGGTTCAACGGCAAGATAATGGCGCGACCACCACCCGCGCGCACAAGCCGGGTCGGCACGCACGAGATTGGCGGATACCGCAGGCAGATTACTTTCCCAGGAAATCACGTAATTTTCGTCATTAAATTGGGCGGTAACAGTGCGGGCGGCAGAATCGAGCGTCCAATCGGCGTCGGTGAGGAGCCAATGTAAACGAATACGGGTTGGTGTGCGGAGGGTGATTTGATCGCGGACAACAAAGACGCCAAGCTGGGGTGAGGAAATGCTGCGTTCAAGTTCTGCGTCCGGGCCATAGCCGGCGTGGGTGGCGCGAAAACATTGGGCGGACTCGTCCCATTGGGCCGTGCCGGTGGGCCAAGGGAGGTAAAGAAAACGCCCGGCTTTTTCCAATGGTTCGCGGTCGGCAAGCATGGGGACGTTGTGCACGACCGCATTGCCGAATACACCACCGAGTGGCGCGGGCATATTGTTGGAATAAGTGCCCGCGTCATGGGCAATGGCTCGACCGCGCCACCAGATGTCGGCATGCAGCATGTCCGCCTGGCTGGGGCGGTGGCGGAAATGCGTGGGACAGCGGAGAAATAATCGTGCGTCACTGGAACTCCATTGAAAGCAACCAGCGTCGGGCGCGTGCCAGCGAGCAGAATTGCTGGGTGGGTGTATGGGCAAGGTCGATGGGTCTTTAGCCGCAATCCAATACGCCGCTTCGTCCCATGGGCCGGGAGGGTAAACGCAGACGCCATCGAGCAAGGCGAACCCCGCTTGGATGATACCACGAAGATCGTCGAATGCGCATTCATCCAGTGGCAGGATATTGGCGCCGTCGTTGGTTCCATAAAGCGGAACACCGCCGGTATTTACATCAACTAAGGGAAACAAAAAATTGAGTGCCGAACGTGTCTTGGCCACGACCCAATCAGGCATTGATTGGCCAGCTTTGCGAGAAAATGAAATCAGCCACAGCAAATCATGCAGCAAAACGCGATGGTAAATGAGGGCGTGCTGGGAGAATCCCCCATCGGGGTAAATGAGGGTATCGAGTTGTTCGTGTAATTTGGTGTAGGCCAAATCGCGCCAGGAACGCGTAAGTTTTGTATCCCCAGAGAGCAAACTGGCGGTGATTAACCCGACGCATTCGCTGACACCGTGATTGTTGGACTGGCTGAGAGCATAATCCAAATTGGCCACGATGCGTTGGCCGGTGGCTTTGACGAAACGAGCCCATAGCAACCAACGTTCACGCGTGGTGTTGGGGGAATGGCGAAATTCGCAAATTGCAAAAGTTGCGGCGAAGAGGCGGAAGGTGGACTCCTGACCGCATTTCCAATTGACGCCTTCGTTGGGTGTATTTTGAGCACACCAATCCTCAAATAATTTCCAAAACAGTTCGGCAAAACGTTCTTCGTGCGTGCGGGCGTAGGCGCGGGCCAGCGCAAACGCCCAGCCAAAGCGGCTGAGTTCCCAGATGGCCTTGATGTCGCCAAAATCAAAATCACCGAGTTTGGACCAATGGCGGCCGCGCGGCGCGGATTGGCCAGTGAGGGGATTTTTATGCCAATCGGGCGGACAGCCGGGAAACGTTTGATGATGGGAGAAGAGGATAAATTCGCCCAAAGCAAGACCATCGGCCTCCGACACACAACGGTTGCCCCACCCTTTACCGGACTCAGGAAATGCGGTGGGACTCAACCAATCGGGCAAATACACCGCCGTTTCGATATCACTCCATTTTTGACACGGTGAACGGCGGGCGAGCAGGCCGAGGCGCATCTCCGCCGCATAGCGTAGCCGAAAGGCGACCCAACGCGGGCCGAGAAATTTCCAAACGAGAGCCGACTTGCGCAAAAAATTCATTTCCAAAATCCGCGAGTGTCGATCACAGCTTTGCCGGAAAGTTGTTTGCGATCCAAATCGCTAAAAGCCCGATGATTAACCAGCAAAACGATGACATTGGCACGCGAGACTGCGTTGGCGGCGTCGACAAGTTTAATATTTCCTGAAATAGAAAGAGCGGTTGGCAAAGTTTTGATGTGTGGCTCAACAGCCAGAATTTCGCCGGTAAAATCATGTGCGAGGTGTTGCACAATCTCAACGGCGGGGCTTTCGCGCAGATCATCCACATCGGCTTTGAAGGCCAAGCCGAGGCAGGCGACGACAGGTTTAGGAAACTTGGCCGCGGCTTGCTTAATCCACTCCAATACGCGTTCGGGTTTATGGTCGTTCACTTCGCGCGCGGTGCGAATGAGGCGGGCTTCGTTGGGCGCGGCATCGACAATGAACCACGGGTCCACGGCAATGCAATGCCCACCGACGCCGGGGCCGGGTTGCAGAATTTTCACCCGCGGGTGGCGGTTGGCGAGACGGATAAGCTCCCAGACATCAATGTCGAGTTTCTCGCAAATCAGGGAAAGCTCGTTGGCAAAGGCGATATTCACGTCGCGGAAAGAGTTTTCCGTGAGTTTCGCCATTTCAGCGGTGCGGGCATCGGTCAGGAAAATTTCCCCAGTGCAAAAAATGCGGTAAAGAGTTTTGGCGGATTGCGCGGCATCGGGGGTGAGGCCGCCCGCGATGCGGTCATTGGCAACCAGCTCCTTGAGCATTTGACCGGGTAAGATGCGCTCGGGGCAGTGAGCGAAACGAAGCGTAGCGCCTATGGCCACGGCTTCGGAAGCGCGAATGCGATGCAATTCCTCCAAAAGCCAGTCGCGAACTTTTTCCGTGGTGCCCACAGGGCTGGTGGATTCAAGAATGATCAGTGCGTTGGCGGGCACGAAAGCAGCAAGCGAGCGTGTGGCTTGCTCGACGTAGGACAAGTCGGGAGTTTTGTGGTGTTGGGCGTCTTTACGAAAGGGTGTGGGGACGGCGATTATGTATGTGCCCGCTGGCGCGGGACGGTGGTCGGCGCGCAAATTGCCGCTTTGCACAGCCGCGCGAACCAAGACATCGAGATCGGGTTCCTGAATGTGAATTCGGCCAGCGTTGATGGTTTCCACCACGGTGGGCGCGACATCCACGCCGAGGACTTTTTTGCCGCGGGTGGCAAATATGGATGCGGTGGGCAGGCCGATGTAACCCAGGCCGAGAACACAAATGTCGTAATTCATGGAATTAGATCAGGAAAATGATTTTTCCAATATTTCGCGGATGCGAATGCTGGCGCGACCGTCGCCATAGGGATTTTGGAGACGCGAGCGGCTGGCGTATTCGGAGGGGTTATCGAGGAGGATGACGGCTTCAGCGAGGATGCGCGCGGGGTCGGTGCCGACGAGGCGGCAAGTGCCCGCGGTAACGCCTTCGGGGCGCTCGGTAGTCTCACGCATGACCAGCACGGGCTTGCCGAGGCTCGGGGCTTCCTCTTGCACGCCGCCGGAGTCGCTGAGCACACAATGGCACCGATCCATCAACCAGATGAAATCTTCGTAGTCCACCGGAGGAATGAGCGCCACACGGGGGTTGGATCCTAGCAGACGATTAACCGGTTCCTGCACGTTGGGATTGAGATGCACCGGATAAAGTAGGCCCAAATCGGGATGGCGGCGCGCGAGTTCAGCAATGGCCTGACAAATATTTTCAAAACCTTGGCCGAAAGATTCGCGGCGATGGCCAGTGATGAGGATGAAGCGCGCGGATTTTGTTTCCAGATAACGTTGCGAAAAATCTTTCGGAATGGCGCAACGAGCAGCAACATCGGCGGGGGAGCGGGCCAAGCGGCGCAGTTTTTCGCGAACCCACAAAAGTGCGTCGACGACAGTGTTGCCGGTGACGTGGATGTTTTGAGGCGGAATACCCTCGGCGCGAAGGTTGCTCGCGCTCCAATCGGTGGGGGCGAAACACCAGCGGGAAATCGGATCGGCGAGGCGGCGGTTCATTTCCTCAGGCCAGGGGGCGTCAAAATTCCCGGTGCGGAGCCCGGCCTCGACATGGCCCATGGGGATGCGCTCGTAAAACGCGGCGAGCGCCGCACCGAGCACGGTGGTGGTGTCGCCCTGAGTAAGCAAGGCGGACGGACGCAGTTCGCGCAGAGCGGCGGAGACGTTGGTAATCACCCGTGCGGTCAAATCCGGCAGGGTTTGGCCGGGTTGCATCAGGTTCAAATCCAAATCTGGCTTCAAACCAAAAACTGCAAAGGCCTGATCCAGCATTTGCCGATGCTGGCCAGAGGAGAGCAAGACGGGTTCAAGCACGGCACTGTCGCGCAAAGCAAAATACACCGGCGCAAGCTTGATGACTTCGGGACGCGTGCCGGCCACGAGGGCAATTTTTTTCTTAGACATGTTGGTGACGGCGATGACTTCCGGGCTATAAATTCAATTGGCCGGGTGGGTATGCATTTGCGCGAGTTGGATGGTGGCGCGACTGACCTCAAATAATTCCTGTTTGGGAATGGGGCTGGGCAGGCCAGAACGGACGGCGTGCAGGAATGCGGCAAATTCGGCCTGGTGGCCTTTATCCTGTTTCCAAGTTTTAAAACTGCCAAATCCGCTCCAGCCAAAACCGGTCAGCTTGCGGAAATTATCCAGTTGCAGAACACGCCCATCGCAAAACACTTCGAGCCGCTCCTTGGGGAACTTCGGACTGCCATTGGCGAGATAATGCACCGAACCGACGGAGCCATCGGCAAAACGCAGGTGCAACATGGCGACATCACCCAACCGGCCATCGGGACCGCCCAGATATTCCGCACTAGAGGCCACAATCGGCGAACCGGAGAGATAACGCAGCAAGTCCACAAAATGGCAGGCTTCGCCGATGATTCGTCCGCCACCGGAAGCAGAATTGAACAGCCAATGCCCCGGTGGAACGAAACCGGCATTAACGGTATAGACCATGGCCCGGGGGACGCGGACGCCATCGAGCAACGATTTCATTTTGGCGACATGCGGGGAAAAGCGGCGATTGTAGCCCACCATAAGCAGCGAAGGCGAACTGGCGGAGGCGTGCTCAATTTCCTGCAATTCATCGAGCGTAAGGCATAAGGGCTTTTCGACAAAAACATGTTTCCCGACGGAGAGAGCCGCGACGGTCTGGCGGGCGTGGGCGGCATCGTGCGAGGCGATAAAGACGACGTTGATATCGGGATTGGAGAGAACGGAAGCAGTGTCGGTGGAGGAAGTAGCGAAGCCGAACTTCCGGGCCGCTTGCGCAGCAGTGACGCCACGGGCCGACACTATGGTATGAAATTGCAGGGGTGTTTGCGAGGCGAGCGCGGGCAGCATGGCCCGGGTGGCGAAAACTCCGGCACCAATGACGCCGACCACCGGCGTGGTGGTCTTGTCGCCGGTGGGAGTGGCGTGGCGAACAGTCTGCGAGGCCATGGAAGCCAGCGGGGGAAGGGGTTGTGTGTATTCCAGTATCAAACCCAGCGTCGAGCGGTCATTGACGGTGGCGTAGGCTTCCAAGGCGTTATCGAAATTGAAACGACGGGAGATGAGCGGGGCAACATTCAGCGTGCCAGCAGACATTTGCGCGAGCACTGCTTCGAAATTGCGCTGTTCCGTCCAACGCACAAACGGGAGGGGATAATCATGGCCATTGTCCTCGAATTCCGGGTCATAACGACCGGGGCCATACGAACAGGAAACCTGGAAGGTAAGCTCTTTTTCGTAAAAATCGGCCCGATTGAGTTCTAGACCGGTCACGCCAACCAGCACAATACGGCCACGTTTGCGACAGGCGTGGGCGGCGTGGGACACCGGCTCGCTGCTTTGAGTTGCCGCGGTGATTAGCACCCCGTCAAGACCGCGACCACCCGTGAAGGCGCGCGCGGCGGCAACGGCGTCTTCACTCCGGGAGAGGTCAACGGTGTCGGCGCCAAATTCGCGGGCGAGCGCGCATTTGGCGGAATCAAAATCAACTCCAATAACGCGGCAGCCGTGGGCACGGAGTAATTGAACGGCGAGCAAACCGATAAGACCCAAACCAGTTACTTGAAATGATTCACCGAGAGTGGGGTTGAGCAAGCGGATGCCTTGCAAGGCAATTGCTCCAGTAACGGCAAATGAGGCATGGGCATCGGGAACGTTAGCGGGGATGTGTGCGCATAAATTAACGGGTACGGCGGCAACCTCGGCATGGGGGCCATTGGAAAGCACGCGGTCGCCCGGTCGCCAACCCGTCACTCCCTGCCCCACTTCAAGCACGACACCGGCATTGCAGTAACCCAGAACCAGCGGCTCATTAAGTTTGGCGCGGACCGCTTCGAGGGTGCTAAAAAGTCCATCGGTTTTGATTTTAGCCAGGACTTGTTTGACTTTGTCGGGCTTTTGGCGGGCTTTTTCAATCAAGTTGGCCTGGCCAAACTCGAGCAACATGCGCTCGGTTCCAAGCGAAACGAGCGAAGCACGCGTGGCAATGCGCAAGCCGCCGCGTGGCGTGGCGGGTGCGGGCACTTCGGCAAGCAGCGTCTCGCCATTGGCGAGGTTCTGAAGAAT